>NZ_JPXY01000042.1:0-36881 GCF_000771895.1 Gallibacterium genomosp. 2 | reverse complement strand
TGAATATCTAGCAAATTTGCTGCTGTTCTTGCAGTAACTTCTGCAACAAAAAACTCAAGCAGTTTTTTCTGCATGGATTTCTTTAATTTACAATATGTTATCTTCATTTTTGTAGTATAGCATTGTTGCTAATCTACTACAGCCCCAAATTTTAACTTGACACAAAAACGCTTCAACTCACTGAATAACCACATAAAACTTTGTTCTATGAGTTATCCTAATTTGGAAGAGGTTACACCTCTCCCAATTAAGATATTTATTGCCTTGAACGGTAGGATTTCAACCATTTAAGCATTTTTGATATAGTTGTTTTATTAAGTTAAACTTCTATTATCTTTCCTGTAACGCCTGCTTCATTCGTGTAATCGGTTTGATTAAATATTGAAATACTGTTTTTTCACCAGTCTTAATATCCACTGTTGCAATCATTCCCGGTAACACCGGCAATTCGTGACCGTTTTTATCAGTCAAATGGCTGCCGTTGGTTTTTACCAACACACGATAGAACGAGTTGTTCGGGTTCAGATTTAAATCGCTCGGTTGGCGTTTATCTTGCAATGTACTCGGACTTAATAAGGTTACAATACCGTCCAAGCCGCCGTAAATCGCATAATCATAAGCGGTTAATTTCACCACCGCTTTCATTCCCGGGCGAATATAAGCTACATCTTTCGGATTGATATAGGCTTCCACTAATAAATTATCCTCCACCGGCACGATTTCCATAATATCCTGTCCGGCGGAAATGACGCCACCGATGGTATTAATCCGGATATTTTTCACAATCCCTTTCAATGGCGCACGAATTAAGGAACGCTCCACCGGATCGGCACGTGCGGCGAGATTTTCTTTCGCTTGGTCAAGATCGCCCTGCACTCGCACCAATTCATTACCGGCATCAGTGATATATTTATGTTCACGTTCGGAAATCTGCAACGCCATATCATTTGCGGAGCGTTTCATTCGCAACAATTCCACTTGCGAAACCGCACCTTTCGCTACCATTGGCTCTGTCAAGGCAATTTCGGAATCAAGATAGGCTTTACTGTCACGCAAGGTTTTCACTGCCTCTTCCAGTGCCTGTTTCTTCGCTTTATAGACTTCCATTTCACGATCTTTAATCTCTTGCGGAATTTTTTCCGGAAAAACCGGTGTTTGCCCTGAAATTTCAGCTTTCAAACGGGTAGTGATCGCTTCCAAGTTATCCACTTTCGCTTGTGTTTCACGCAAAATAGCAGAACTTCTGGTGTCGTCCAGTTTTAATAACACCTGTCCTTTTTCCACCAAATCTCCCTCATGCACCATCATTTGATCCAAAATGCCGGGATCCAAACTTTGAATAATCTGTTCTCGGCTATTTGGAATAATAGTACCTTGCCCACGGGTAACTTCTTCTATTTTGCTAAAATATGACCAAATTAGAAATACCACTAAAAAAGCACCCAATAGCCAAATCATAGCAAATGAACCCGTGTGTTTTTCCACCTGCAATGCCGCATTGAGGTCATTTAACAGACGTAAATCCTTACTATTCACTTTTTCTGTTGGCATTTGTGATTGTTCAGATTTTTTTATTTCAGTACTCAGAGATGTCGCCTTATTATCAGCCTGCTTTTTCTGCTCTCCGCTTTGCTCGTTATCCTTTTTATTTTCGTTATTTTTATCGCTCATTGCTCAAACCTATTTATTCTCTGTATCATCGCTGTGATGTTCTATTTTCACAGTGGCTTCTTCTTGCTGTTGTGGTTGTGCTAAACGTTTTAATACTGCATCCTTTGGTCCATCCATTACCACTTTTCCGTTATCAACTACAATCACTCTATCAACTAACTGCAACACTTGAGGACGATGTGTAACTACCACTAAAGTACGGTTTTGTACCCATTGTGACAAACCTACCAAAGCCTGTTGTTCGTGGAATTGATCCAATCCAGTAGTAGGTTCATCCAACAACACTACTTTCGGATCTTTTAACGTCATACGAGCCAATGCCACTGCCTGTTTTTGCCCACCGGATAGCCCTAAACCATTTTCCCCAAGATACATATCCAATCCTCGCGGATGATTTTGCACTAAGCCTAACAAGCCGAAACGTTGCAACGCTACTAATAGGGTTTGATCGCTCGGGAAGGAATCCATTCGACCTATATCCAAATTTTCACGCAAAGTTCCTAAGAATAGACGAGGATTTTGTTCTAATAACAAAACTTGATTGCGTAAATAATAAGGATCAAGCTGTTTGAGGTTGATACCATCTAGAGTAATATTTCCTTTACTCGGATCATACAAACCAACACCTAATTTCAACGCTGTAGATTTTCCACTGCCAATTTTACCCAATACCCCTACTTTCTCACCCGGACGTACAATTAGATTAAAATCTTGCAATGCCGGTTGGCTATCTTCCTGATATTTAAAAGAAACGTGATTAAACTGCAAATGCCCTTGCACCTGTTTTAAACTGATATATTCACGATCTGCGGGTTTATCAATAGGTTTAGATACAATACCTTCTACCCCTTTTAATGCTAACCACGCCTGTTGGAAACGAGTTGCCAATCCAGCAATTTGTCCCAACGGTGCTAATGCTCGCCCAGAAAGAATGACAGAAGCTATCAATGCCCCCATTGTGATACGGCTGCTCGGATCTTCACTATGAATCAGATAAGTACCGAAAATTACTAGAATTACAGTGTTTAACTGCTGCAAAGCGGTGATTAAATTCACCACAAAATTACTGGTATCTTTTACTTTAATTGAGGAAAAAGAACTTTTTGCGGTATAAAAATCCCAACGCTTCTGCGCCCACGACATTGCATTGTTATTTTTAATAGTTTCAATCCCCTCTATTGCTTCCACCACCAAGCCTTGACGTTGTGAAGATTCACGCATTGATTCATTAATGGCACGGGAAAGTGGGGCCTGTGCCAAAATACCGATAACAATCACCAAAGGAATAATAATCGCTGGTACCAATGCTAATTTACCAGCGACAATCCAAATTACAGTAACAAACAGCAATAAGAATGGTAAATCAACCAAAGTCAGCAAACTGGCACTAGTTAAAAATTCACGAACCGACTCAAAATCACGTAAGTTATTAGCGTAAGAACCAGAAGAAACCGGACGATTCTGCAACTTCAAGGCCATTACTCGCCGAAACAGCATCGCACTAATAATTAGATCGGCTTTTTTACCTGCCACATCTGTTAAATGTCCACGTATCATTTTGGCGGCAAACTCAAAACTGATTGCCAAAATCACACCTATACTTAATACCCATAAGGTTTCATATGCCTGATTAGGAATTACCCGGTCATACACATTCATTACATAGAGAGAACTAATTAAAGCAAGGAAATTGATAATAAATGTTGCCGCAATAACCTGATAATAATATTTTTTAAACCGCCAAATAATACGGAAAAACCAACTCTTCGGCAAAGAGTATTCCGGCAATTCAGAACGGATATCTTTTTCTACTTTCGGCTTAATAAACCAACAGTAACCAAGATATTTTTCAGCTAAATCTACTTCAGCAAGTTGCTGTTTTATACCATCTGTATGAGTAATGGTATAAAGGCGTTTACCCTCTTCATTAGTATCTATAGCAGTTACCACTGCTGCTTCTTCATTCTGTAAAATCAAAATTACAGGTAATGCCAAAGAAGGAATTTCATTCAATGATCGCTGCGATAAATTATTCTCAAAACCTTCGCTACGCAAATATTCACATAATGATGAAAAATCAAGATTGTTGCCATTACGGCGAATGGTATGAGAGGCAAGTGTCGCCACAGAAAGTGGCGACCCTAAAATTTGTGTTGCCAATGCAACATTTTCAATAATTAACTTCATAACTGTTTTTATTTTCTATTTAAGATCAATAGCCCATTTAGTAGTCATTCCTTGTGAATAAAGATAATCCAACACAGAATGACGTAATTGATATTCGGCGGATACTCGATTTAATTCCGCGCTTAATAATTCATTTTCCGCATTCAACAAATCCAATAAAGAACGCTTTGCAATTTGGAATTGTAATTTATAAAAGTTGGTAACTTCATAAAGTGAGTTAACCTGTTTTGATAACGTGCCAATTTGACGTTGGTACTCTTCTAAATTAATTAATGCAGTCCTAGTTTTCTCTTCCAACTCTAATTTAGTCTGCTCTAAACGACTTTTTTCAGCTTCTAATGTTTGTGCTTTTTCCTGTACGCTGTATGAAGAAGCACGATTAAACATATCCCAAGATACATTCAAATAAACCTGGCGATCATCTTTAGTTGCCTGCCCTATCAAATCTAATTTAGGATAACGACTCGCTTGCTCCGCTTCTACACTCGCGTGCGCACTCTTAATTTTAGCTTGAGCAGTCTTATAGGAAGGATGCAAATATTGGTTTTGAGAATATTGTTTCTTTAGTACAACAGCTGTCATTCCTTTAAAAGGATCAGACAACCCGCTCACTTTTACCGCTTTACCTGAATAACGTTGCAATTGACTTAATGCGTCCTGTAACTCACGTTCAGAGGTATTTTGTTGTTGCTCAACTGCAAACATTCGTGCTTCTGCCTGCACCAACTCAGAACGACGTCCTTCATCATTGTCTGCAATCGCCTCTATTTCACTGATAATACTACGCAAACGAGCTAATCCTCGTTGTTGTGCTGCAATCGCATCTTTACTACGAATTGCCATTAAATAGAGTTCTGTAATTTTATAGGCAATATTCTCTTTTGTTTCATCATATTTATAACGGAAAGAAGCTTCATTGGCCTCAGAATAAGCGACCTTTTTTTCAATTGCACCAAAAGAGTAAAGGTTTACATTCGCCTGTGCTCCCGGTGTAAATTTATTATTTCTATCATTTGTTTGATAACGAGAATAATCCTCTAATGACTGACGACCAAAAACAGATAGTGTTGGATAATGCCCCGAAATTGCCTGTTCTGTTTGATTGTGAGCAATCATCGTATTGGCTTTTGCTTCTAATAATTCCGGATCTTTCTCAAAAGCACGGGATAAAATTTGTTTCAATTCTGTATTTTGGCTATTCGCTGCATAGGTAACACTCGATAAGCATAACCCCAAAGCAAGAATAGAGTAAGTGAAATAATTTCGTGTCATAACCTATATTCCTCAACCAATTTAAAAATCGCGTAATTATAGGACAAATTAAATATTATTTGTACCTGTTGTTAACTATTACGCTTATTTTATTAAAAAGCATCTTCATCTCTTAATAAATGAAAGTTTCCTTTTCGTCGTAAAAATCCGGAACGATCAAAATATTCTACTAACTGTACCGATAATTTACGTCCAAACCCGAGCTGATCCCTAATCTCATTTACCGAAATCTGTTGATATTGACGAAGGTAAACTTTTAACCATTGTGCAAAACGCTGAATATCTTGCTGACGGAAAAATCGATCCTTCACAATTGGAATCAATAATCCCATTTTTCCTGCTTTATACATAAAACAGCGCATCTCCTGTTCATCTAACGATAAAATTTTTGCCATATCACGCACCCAAATAGGTTGTGTGGTTTTCGTAAATTCCACCTCCACCGCTTGCCAAAGCTGCTGTTCCTGTGAAGTAAAACTAATCTGATGTTCAGGTAAATGTAGCCAACCATTGGCTTGCAGCATCTGCTGCTGTGCTACTAATTGATCAATAAAATGGAAAATTAATATCTTCGGTTGTTGCAAGGCACTCATTCGCCATAAACGTGCCTTACTAACTCCTAATTGATCTTGATGTTGCTCGTGAAACTGAGCCAAATGCTGTAATAACGCTTGTTGTTGTTGCTGTTGGTAATTCAAGGAAAATACCTGATCACGGTATAAAAACAAATGTTGTTGCTGTTGTAATTGTCGTAACTGACTAGAAGTCAACTGCTCTATCCATTGTAAATGAGCAACTTCCAATGTCTGATTTTTAAGATAAAATTTGATCCTTTCAATGCTGTTAGTACACTGTAATAACGATTGCAGATAACTCAACCGTTCCGGCGTACGTTTATGCCGTTTCGGAGAGTTAATCTCCAATACTGTTGCACCAGCTAATGTCTGCTGATCATCAGCATTACGCAAAATCAATTTATCACCACTCGCCATCAACAACGGTTTATCCATTACCAATTCAACTAAATCATTTTCACCATTGATCAATCGAGTAAATTTGCCAATTGTATGATTTGCCGCATAATAAATATGCACCGCCTGACTGTCATTTAAAACCTGATTTGGTTTTAATTTAATCGTTATTCTGTCACTAAAAGGCATTATTTCTAAACTACTAAGCCAATCTCCACGTTTAATCTCATCTTTGCCTAATTCAGTAGCAAGATTTAATGCCACACGTTGCCCGGCAACCCCTTTTGACGAATTCTGATTTTGAGCGTGAATGCTTTTAACCCTAACCTTCTGTTGTGCACAAGAAAGATAAAGTTCATCACCTACTGACACCTCACCACTGAATACAGTTCCAGTGACTACTAATCCAGCACCTTTTAAAGTAAATACGCGATCTATTGCATAACGGAACGGTTTATTTTGATCACTCAGATTTTCCAGTTTCAATAAATACTGCTTTAACTCATCAATACCCTGACCTGAATAAGCGGAAGTGATAAATGCAGGATTTTGAGCTAAGAATGGAAATTGCTTGCGAATTTTCTGCAATAATTGCTCAATTAGCTTAGAATCAACACGATCCGCTTTTGTAATAACAATTAAAATTTGTTTAAACTGCAATAAATGTAACAAAGTTAAATGTTCAACAGTTTGTGGCTTAATGCCTTCATCTGCCGCCACCATTAACATTGCATAATCAACACCGCCTAATCCTGCCAGCATATTAGAAAGAAATTTTTCGTGTCCCGGCACATCAATAAAACCAAGAACACGATCACCGATTGGCAAATAAGCATAACCAAGATCAATCGTCATTCCCCGTTTTTTCTCTTCCGGAAGGCGATCAGCATTAGTGCCTGTCAATGCTTGAAGTAAAGCAGTTTTTCCGTGATCAACGTGTCCCGCCGTGACTATAATCATAATTCATTTACCGTTGTTAATAATGTTTCTATTCGTGCTACACTACGCAAATCTAACCATAATTTATTATTTTCAACACGACCGATAATAGGTTGCGATAATGACTTAAGTATTGTCATTAATTGATATAAATCTTCGCTTTTCGCCGATTTTGCCTGCAAAGTTACCGCTAAAGAATCAATTTTTGTCATTGGTTGCGCCCCACTACCAATTTGAGCTACAGAAGATTCTATCATTAAATAAAAGCGATCTCCGAACTTTACCTGTAACATTTGTAATAATTGTTGCGCCTGCGTTTGTAATTCTTCTATAGTTTTTGTTAAAGCATTTAATGTCGGCAATGATTTAGGTAACTTTTCTGGCTCGAGATATAAGCGTAACGTTGCTTCCAATGCACTTAAAATCACCTTATCACAACGCAACACTCGTTTTAACGGATGTTGTTGTAATTGCTCAATCAATGCTTTTTTGCCGACAATAATGCCTGCCTGTGGCCCACCCAATAATTTGTCACCAGAAAATGAGATTAAATCTACTCCCGCCACCACTTTCTGTTGTACTTGTGGTTCGTATGGCAAACCATAATTACGAAAATCGATCAACGCTCCACTACCTAAATCAGTAATTACTGGAATATTTTTATTTTTCCCCAACTGTACTAACTCTTCTTCACTAACACTATTAGTAAAACCGACAATTTGATAATTACTGCTATGCACCTTCAATAAAAAAGCAGTATTTTCATTGATTGCTTGTGCATAATCACGCAAGTGTGTACGATTTGTTGTACCAACCTCTACTAGCTTACAACCTGCCTGTTGCATAATGTCGGGAATACGGAAAGCACCACCAATTTCGATCAGCTCACCACGCGAAATAATAACTTCTCTATCCTTTGCAAAAGTCGCTAACATTAACAACACTGCTGCCGCATTATTATTCACAACACAAGCAGCTTCTGCACCTGTCAAACGTACTAACAACTCACTTATTGCTTCATCACGATGTCCGCGCTTACCTTGTTGCAAATCAAACTCTAATGCCACATTTTGTCGCATCGCCTGTAGTGCCGCCTGTTGTGCCGATTCCGCCCAAATAGCCCTACCTAAATTCGTATGTAGCACCGTTCCGGTTAAATTATGCACCGGTTGAATGGCAACTTGCCGTTGCTGTTGTAACGATAATTCCACTTGTCGCAAAAAAGCCTGATCATCTACACAAAACGACGGTAATTGTGCCGATATTTTAATGAACTCCCTTGCTTGCTGTAAAAAATTACGCATTGCTGAAACCGTTGCGCTATGTCCATACTCTTCCAGAAGAAGTATACCGTTTTCGGTTTTCAGTAAACGATCAATAGAGGGAAGTTGTCGGTAAAATCCTGACATAACAGATTCCTAATTATTGAAAATAAAATAAATAATACTGTTTTTATCAGAAAAATTCAGTAAAATGAGTACACTTTTGTTACATATCTTACACTCTCGGGAGAGTCGTCGTTTCCGGTGAGGCGGCAGGACTTCAAATCCTGTTAAGGCTGCCAGCAGTCTTGGGTAGGTTCAACTCCTATGACTCTCCGCCATTAATTTCATTAACATATCTTAATAAGCTGATAGTACCATTTTATTTTTAAAGCTCGCTAGAACGAAGAACATCGTGGAAAAATCCCAATTAAACATTATTGATGAGAACAGCAATGAGCTAATACAGGAAAATTTCCCAAAACAGTAAGAGAATAAATCAATGGAGTAACTCAGAACACCTTATGAAGTTTTTTCATAAGGTATTGTACTTGGTTTGATAATTCTACAAAAAAACCTACAAAATGAACTGACTTCAAAATGTAGGTTTAGTTTATATCTTAGAAGAATTTTAAAAGTACATCTATCATTATTAATGCTGTTTATGCGTTGTGTTATATAAAATCCTATCAGTATATGCCACCGCCAATGCCGATGCTAAGAAACCGAGATGTAAAAACAATTGCCACATAACCTGTTTTTCCGGCAAATTAGCCGCATTAATAAATGTCTGCAACATATGAATAGAGGAAATACTAATTATCGCCATTGATAACTTCACTTTCAACACTGAAGCATTAACGTGATCCAACCATTCCGGTTGATCCGGATGATTATCAGTATTTAATTTAGAAACAAAAGTTTCATAACCGCCAACCAACACCATCACCAATAAGTTGGCAATCATAACCACATCAATCAGATTCAACACTGCTAACATTATTGTGTTTTCATCCATTTGATTAAGATTTACTATCAAATGCCAAAGTGATTTCAAAAATTTAAAGGCATAAATAATCTGTACCACGATTAAACCAAGATAGATCGGCAATTGAACCCATCTACTGGCAAAAATCAATTTAGCAATCGCATTTGGTTTTGGAGTTGTTTGTTCTTGTTGCATAAAATCCTTAATTATTTATTTTTTAATAAATCACGAATTTCGGTTAATAATTTTTCTTCTGCGCTTGGTTCAGCAGGTTTTGGTTCTTCTACCGGTTTTTCACGTTTTAATTTATTCATCGCTTTAATTGCAACAAAAATAGCAAATGCAATAATAATGAAATCAAAAACAGTTTGAATAAACATACCATAATTTAAGGTCACTGCTGGTATATCACCGACCGGTCCGCGCAAAATAATTTTAAGATCTTTAAAATCAACTCCGCCTACCAATAAACCGATAATCGGCATTACAACATCACCAACTAAAGAGCTTACAATTTTACCAAATGCACCGCCGATAATAACCCCGACAGCCATATCAACGACATTACCACGCATTGCAAACTCACGGAATTCTTTAAAAAAACTCATTTTTATACTTCCAATCTAAAATTAATAATCAAATGTTAAAACGGCGCACATTATATTTTTATTGAAAATGTGATACAAATATTTTTAACTATTTTTTCCAAAAATTAGGAAACAATAAAATAAGAATTGTCATAATTTCAAGTCGTCCCAATAACATCCCTAAAATCATCAGCCATTTTGCTACTGTCGGAATATTAGCAAAACTACCACTGGCTCCCACTTCATTACCAAATCCCGGTCCAACATTACTGATTGCTGTTGCTGCCGCACTCCACGCACTTTCAAAATTCATTCCTGAAATTGCCATTAACACTGCTAATACAGCCATAATCATAAAGTAACTGAAGATAAATCCTACAATCCCAAACACTGTTTCATTTGATACCGTATGACGATTATAATGTACAGCGGAAATACTATTTGGATGAATCAATCTTAATATTTGATGTTTTAATACTTGGAACATTATTTGAAAACGGAATATCTTAATTCCACCGGTAGTTGAGCCTGAACACCCTCCTAAAATAAAAGCGACCGTAAATATCATTGTTGTGGTTGCCGTCCAAGTATCAAAATTACCTAAACTAAAGCCACAAGTGGACATAATATTAATTAAATTAAAAAAAGCATAACGAAGGCTATCCTGCCAACTAAATACATTCTCATAATTGAGCCAAGTAGCAGTAAATAAAGCGACAATAAAAACAAAAACAGTAAATCCAATTAATTGCTGATCACGGAATAAAACCAAAATATTTCGCCGATGAATTGCTTGAACCATTAATAGGAAGGGTAATGAGCCGATAAACATAAATACTGTGCAAATCCATTGTGTATTACTATTAAATTCGCTCATTGAGCCACTTCGTGTTGAAAATCCGCCGGTTGCAATCGTGGTAAAGGCGTGATTAATTGCATCAAAAAAATCCATTTCCGACCACATATAGCAAAATAGACAAATAACGGTTAAAGAGAGATAAATCTGAATAATACTTTTAGCAATATCTCTCGCTTGTGGCAAAATTTTATCGGATTTGTCAGAAGACTCCGTTCGGAACAGTGTCATTCCACCCACATTTAAGAACGGCAACACCGCAACCGCCATCACAATAAATCCCAAACCACCTAACCATTGCATTGTAGAACGCCACATCAATAGTGCAGGAGAAGTATCACTCACATCAACGATAATACTCGACCCCGTCGTCGTCAGTCCGGAAACGGTTTCAAAATAAGCATCGGTAAAACTAAAATCACTGATCACAATGAACGGCAATGCACTAAAAACACAACTAATCACCCAAATCAGAGTCGTCAACAACAGCATATCTTTCACACGTAAGCGCATATCTTGCGGTTTTTTACGCGTTAAAATAAAAGAAACAAAATGAGTGATGCTGATACAAATTAAAAAACCAATCAATCCATCACCATTATGAAAAAAGGTTACGATTAATGGAATAATCATCAACCACGCAATTTTAGAAAGCACTGAACCTAAAATGTAGAGAATAAATGGTCGATTAAACATAGTTTTACCTTTTAGATAAAGAACGGACTTGGTTGGAATAATTTTTCCACTTCGGCAATATACTTTTTATCTTGCAAGAACAAAATAACGTGATCATTTTCTTCAATCATCAACTCCTCATTGGCAATTAGCACTTCACCGTTACGACTAACTGCCCCAATAATTACGCCTTGCGGAATTTTGATTTTTTTCAACTCACGTCCAATAACTTGTGAAGTTTGTACATTACCGTGAGCAATAATTTCAATTACTTCAGCCACACCACGCCTTAATACGGTAACATTCACAATATCGCCTTTTCTAACATAACTCAATAATGCTGAAACAGTCGCCTGTTGCGGTGAAATGGCAATATCGATCGTGCCGCCCTGTACCAAATGCAGATAAGCAATACGTTGGATTAAAGCAATCGCTTTTTTTGTTCCCAACCGTTTTGCCAACAGTGATGCCATAATATTGGCTTCATCATCACTGGTTAAGGCAATAAATGCATCAATATTTTCAATGTGTTCTTCAAACAGAAACGCCTGATCAGAAGCATCGGCACAAAAAACAATGGTTTTTGATAATCTCTCCGCCAACAGTTCTGCCCGCTTTTGATTACGCTCAACCAGTTTAACACTGTAATCATTTTCCAGTGTTCTTGCCAAACCCGACCCCACATTACCACCGCCAACAATCATTATGCGACGATAATTTTTCTCTAACCGTTGCAATTCACTCATCACCGCACGGATGTGCTGACTGGCACAAATAAAAGTCACTTCATCGCCCGCTTCAATAATGGTTGAACCTTGCGGTCGAATCACTTTATCTTGACGCCAAATAGATACAACACGTGCATCAATATGTGGCAAATGTTCCTGTAACATTGAAATGGAGTAGCCAACCAAAGGTCCACCGTAATAAGCTTTCACCACGGCTAAACTAATCAGTCCGTCAGCAAAATTGGCTACTTGTAATGTTCCGGGGTAATTCACCAAACGGGCAATATCATCAATTACCAACTGTTCAGGTGAAATAATATGATCGATAGGCAAAACTTCATTCTTAAACAGTTTATCTTTTTCACGAATATATTCAGCATTACGGATACGCGCAATTTTTGTCGGAACTTTAAATAGTGTATAAGCCACCTGACAAGCTACCATATTTACTTCATCCGAACTGGTAACCGCTACTAGCATATCTGCATCAGTAGCCCCTGCTTCACGTAAAGTACGTGGCGATGATGCATTACCGTGAACGACACGTAAATCGTGCTTATCCTGCAAACGATTCAATCGTTCAATATCATTATCTACTAACGTGATTTCGTTATCTTCGCTAACCAAATTCTCTGCTAACGTGCCGCCAACCTGACCGGCCCCCAATATGATAATTTTCACCCTTCTTACCTTTCAGCTTGTTTCACTAATTTGGCATAAAAGAAACCATCTCCGCCTTGTTGATGAGGAAAACATTGAAAACCAAATTCGGTATCTATCCCCTGCTCTCCTAAATCAACAGGTACTAATTTTGCATCGGAATGTGTTGCTAAAAAAACCCGAATCTGCTCACTATTTTCCTGTGGCAAAATAGAACAAGTCGCATAAAGTAAAACACCATTTACTTTTAGTCGTTGCCATAAGGCCTCCAAAATCTGTTTTTGTAATGCAACCAACTGCTCTATATCGCTCGGCTGCCGCAACCATTTGATATCCGGATGACGGCGAATCACACCGGTTGCCGAACAAGGTGCATCCAATAAAATACGATCAAACCTTTCATCATTATTCAACCATTGTTGCGGCTGTGATGCATCACCGCAAATCACGTTTGCGTGCTGATTGAGGCGTTGCAAATTCTGCTCAACTCGTTGCAAACGACCAACATCAACGTCCAAAGCAGTGACTACTGCTTGTGGTGCTAATTCTAAAATATGCGTTGTCTTTCCGCCTGGTGCAGCACAAGCATCCAATATCGTTTCATTATTCTGCCCATCTAATAGCAATGCTGCCCATTGTGCGTGACAATCCTGAACGCTTACCCAGCCCTGTTCAAAATTAGGCAACTGCTCCACTGAAATGGCATTCTGTAAACGCAAAGCTGACGACGGTTGCGCACTTTCACTGGTGATGTGTTGTTGTGCCAATAACTGTTGATACTGTTCGGTGCTGCAATGTTGTTGATTAACGCGTAACCACATCGGCGGTTTTTGATTATTTTCTTCAACAATCTGTCGCCAATTTTGCGGATAATAAGATTTCAGTAGATTCACCAACCATTCCGGATGCAAAGTTTGCCAGTGTTTATCAATCACCGCCAAAATCGACTCTTGCTCTCGCAAAAAATGACGCATTACACCATTGACCAAGCCACGAAAGCTCTCCACTTTTAATACTTTGGTTGCTTTTACTACTTCATCGACTGCGGCGTGTGCCGGAATACGGGTATAAAGTAACTGATACAACCCCACTAATAACAGACAATGAACAATGCGAGTTTTTCCTTTTAACGGTTTAGTCACTAATTTACCAATAATTCGTTCCAGTCTTGGCAATACCCGACAAACGCCAAAACAAACTTCTTGCAACAATCCCATATCCTGTAGGGAAATACGTTGTTGTGCCTCCGGTAATAATGAAGATAGTGATTTTCCTTGATCCAACACTTGCAATATCACTTCCGCCATCACCGCTCGCAACGGCATTTTTTTAGATAATTGAGATTTCATTTGTACTCACTTAATCAAGTTGTTTTCCGACTTCAAACCAATCACTGCGTCCATTAAGGAAATCTTGCACTGTCATCGGTTTCTTACCTGCCGGCTGTAATTGTGTAATATTCAATACACCATCAGCAGTAGCAATCTGTATTCCCTGTTTATTTACCTGCAACACAGTGCCAGCTGTTTGATTTTGATGTGGCAACACAGTGGCTTGATAAACTTTCAATATTTGTTTATTACCTTGAGCATCCGTTGTTTCCAACCAACTAATCGGCCACGGATTAAAAGCTCGAATACAACGTTCAAGTTGTGCTGCTGATGATGACCAATCCAACTTTGCCTCTTCTTTACTTAATTTTTCGGCATAATTGCTTAATTCATTTTGTTGCGCTTGTGGCGGATATTTGCCCTCATCTAAATGATCCAACACCTCAATTAATGCTTTTGGTGCCAATGTAGCTAACTTTTGATATAACGATGCGGAAGTTTCATCCTTGCTGATTTCACAACTTACTTTATACAACATATCACCAGTATCTAAACCTTCATCCATCTGCATAATGGTTACACCGGTTTGCTCATCTCCTGCCCAAATAGCACGTTGAATCGGTGCAGCTCCTCGCCAACGTGGTAACAATGAACCGTGAACATTTAAACAGCCTAAACGAGGCATCTCCAACACTGCTTTCGGTAAAATTAACCCATAAGCTACCACTACCATTACATCAGCATTTAATTGTGCTAATTGCTGTTGAGCCTCTTCTTTACGTAGTGATTTCGGTTGAAAAACAGATAGATTATGAGCCAATGCCAACTGCTTAACTGCACTTGGTTGTAATTTTTTACCTCGTCCCGCCGGTTTGTCTGGCTGAGTATAAACCGCAATCACCTGATGTTGAGAGTCTAATAACGCCTGCAAATGTTTTGCCGCAAAATCGGGCGTGCCGGCAAAAATAATTTTTAAAGGTTTCATCAATTTGCACCTAAATATCAATTCTGTTTTATCGTTAAAATAAATTGGTTATCTTACCTTAGGGGTTTATGAAATAAAATCGTTAATTATCTATCCCTCTCGTTTACGAGATTAAATGTCGTATTGTGATGTAATTCAAGGTAAACTATGCACTATTCATTTTCGCTAGCTTTTTTCGTTTTATGCGTTTATTAACTATCGCTTTATTCTCATTATTATTAATTTCAATTTATAACTTTTGGTTCGGTGATTCCGGTTATAAAACTTATAAACAAACAATAACAGAAATCAGTCAACAGAAAAGCATCAATGAAAAACAGAGCCAAATTAACCAAGAAGCAAAAGCGGAAACACAAGATTTAAAACAGGGTTTTGCGGCGGTTGAAGAACGTGCTCGCAGAAATTATGA
Organism: Gallibacterium genomosp. 2; assembly: GCF_000771895.1. NCBI lineage: Bacteria > Pseudomonadati > Pseudomonadota > Gammaproteobacteria > Pasteurellales > Pasteurellaceae > Gallibacterium > Gallibacterium genomosp. 2. The sequence goes on along the minus strand of NZ_JPXY01000042.1, from coordinate 21,360 downwards.
AATGGTCAAACCGAATGAAACTTTTTATCGTATCTTAAAATCTGAAAAATAAAGGAGCATTCGTTAATGATTCGTCGAATATTTGCTATTGTCCCTGCTGCCGGTGTTGGCAGTCGTATGCAAAGCAACTGCCCAAAGCAGTATCTCTCTTTGCTAGGCAAAACCATTTTGCAACACACATTGGAAAAACTTCTCACTTATATTGCAATTGAAAAAATTATTGTCGCTGTTGCCGCTGAAGATCCCTATATTTCCCAATTTCCGTTAAAAAATCATCCAAAAATCAAATGGGTAATTGGCGGTGACAGTCGCGATCAGTCAGTATTAAATGCCTTAAAAACTGTTGATGAAGATGTTTGGGTGATGGTACACGATGCTGCCAGACCCTGCATTACCCATCAGGATTTAGATAAATTATGTGAGATCACCAATCCTCAGGGAGCTATTCTGGCTAAACCGGTTGTCGACACCATCAAAAAAGCTTTTCCAAACCGACAGCAGATTGAAAAAACGGAAGATCGATCCCGTTTATGGCACGCATTAACGCCACAATTTTTCCCGGCACAACGTTTAAAACAAGCGTTGCAATATGCTCATCAACAAGGTTTAAACGTTACTGATGAGGCTTCTGCATTAGAATTAGTAGGTGATTATCCACAATTAATTTCCGGTCGTAGCGATAATATTAAAATTACCCGTCCAGAAGATTTAGCATTAGCCGAATTTTATTTACAGCAACAACAAAAAGAGGAGCAACAATGATAAGAATCGGTCACGGTTTTGATGTTCACGCCTTTACTGATGACGGCAAGGGTTTTATCATCCTTGGTGGTGTTAAAATTCCCTATGCCAAAAGTTTATTAGCTCATTCAGATGGTGATGTTGCATTGCATGCACTAACAGATGCCTTGCTCGGAGCTGCCTCATTAGGTGATATAGGCAAACTGTTCCCGGATACCGATATGGCATATAAAGGTGCGGATAGTCGAGAATTATTAAAGGAAGCATTCCGCCAAATTCAACAACTTGGCTACCATATCGGAAATGTGGATGTCACCATTATTGCTCAAGCCCCGAAAATGCGACCGTATATCGATCAGATGCGAGCTAATATCGCTCAAGATTTGCAATGCAATATTGCTCAAGTCAATGTTAAAGCCACCACTACCGAAAAATTGGGCTTTACTGGTCGCGGAGAAGGGATAGCTTGCGAAGCTGTTGCTTTATTGCACAAAACTCTTTAGATTATTCCTCATTTATATTCAGAAAGAAAAAGGAGCATATGATGAATATTTTATTAAGTAATGATGATGGCTTTCACGCTGAAGGCATTCAAACTTTAGCTTCCTATTTACGTACTTTTGCCAATGTTATTATTGTTGCTCCTGATCGCAATCGAAGTGCTGCGTCTTCTGCACTCACTCTGGTTGAACCGTTGCGTCCACGCCAAATTGATAATGGCGACTATTGTGTTAACGGCACGCCTGCGGATTGCGTTTATTTAGCGATGAATTATTTGCTTGCCGGTAAAATCGATTTAGTGGTGTCCGGTATTAATGCTGGCTGCAATCTTGGCGATGATATTCTCTATTCGGGGACGGTTGCCGCCGCCTTTGAAGGTCGCCATTTAGGTTTACCTGCTATTGCGGTATCACTTGACGGCAGACAACATTACGACACCGCCGCTAAAATGGTTTGTGATCTAATTCCGAAATTACACTCTCATCTATTGCGTCGTCGTGAAATTTTAAATATCAATGTCCCTGATCTGCCTTATGATCAATTAAAAGGCACAAAAGTGACCAAACTTGGTTATCGTGCCAGTGAGGGAGAAATTATTAAACAAATTGATCCACGTGGCGAAGCTATTTACTGGTTAGGTCTGTCCAGTTTGCCGGAATATGCCGATGAAGGCACTGATTTTCACGCTGTTGCCAATGGTTTTGTTTCTATTACGCCAATACAGACAGATATGACCGCTCATCATTCTCTAGCTGCAGTACAAGAGTGGATTAATTTAGGATAATCATTATGTCTGTTGAACAACAACGTTTGGTTAATGAACTCTATCATCGTGGTATTCACGATCAACGAGTTTTACAAGCGATCTATGAAGTTCCTCGTCCTTTCTTTATTGAGGAGGTCTTCCGTCAACACAGTTACGAAGATATGCCATTGCCGATTGGTGATGGGCAAACCATTTCACAACCCTATATCGTGGCAAAAATGACAGCACTGCTGCAATTACAATCGACCGATAAAGTGTTGGAAATCGGCACCGGCAGTGGTTATCAAACCGCAATTTTAGCCAAATTGGCACAACAGATCTTTAGTGTAGAAAGAATTAAATCCTTGCAGTGGCAGGCAATGCACCGTTTTAAAAAATTAGAATTACATAATATTCGCTTAAAACACGGCGATGGCTGGGAAGGTTTAGCTGGACAAGCACCATTTAATGCGATTATCGTTACCGCTGCGCCGTCAACTATACCAACTGCATTATTACAACAGTTGGCGAATGGCGGACGACTCGTTTTGCCGGTAGGAGAAGATCAACAGGTTTTGCAACGTATTACGCGTATTAATGATAAATATCAGATTGAAAATATTGAAAAAGTTAAATTTGTGCCGTTAGTAAAAGGAGATACTTTATGAATCTGTTTGGCCGAATGTATGACAAAACAATGCAATGGTCGAAACATAAATTTGCCGTTTATTGGTTATTATTAGTTAGCTTCATTGAAGCTATTTTTTTTCCTATTCCTCCAGATGTGATGTTGGTGCCAATGTCGATGTCAAAACCACAAAAAGCTTTGCGTTATGCTATTTATTGTGGTTTAGCTTCAACTATCGGCGGTATAATCGGTTATGCTGTTGGCTATTATGCTTTTGATTTTATTAAAGATTATATTTCTCTTTGGGGATATCAATCACATTGGGACACCGCTGTATCTTGGTTTGAAAAATGGGGCATTTTAGTGGTTTTCGTTGCCGGTTTTTCACCAATCCCCTATAAAGTGTTTACCATTTGTGCTGGTGTAATGCAAATGACATTCTTGCCGTTTGTTGCAACTGCATTTATTTCTCGCACCGCTCGTTTTATGTTAGTGGCAAAATTATCCGCTTGGGGCGGAGAACGATTTGCCGCACAATTACGCAATTATATTGAAATCATTGGCTGGGGCGTTGTAGTATTAGCAATCTGTGCCTATTTTCTCTTAAAGTAGCAAAATTTTAATAGGAATATTTATGAAACAATCTTTTTTACTTATCCCCGTCGTTGCTGCCGTGCTTGCAGGTTGTAGCAGTAATAATTCTGCTCCTGTCGAAGATGTTGATGGTACATTAACACCGGGAATTATGCAGTCCGTCGGTAATAGTGCAAATTCCAACTGGGAACCACAGGTACAACAACAACAAATGCCTTCCGATATGATGGCGGCACCACAAACACAAACTCAGCCAGTGCAAACTCAACCAACTTATCAACAACCACAACCTGTTTCAGCGCCAACACCAGCACCTCAACCGGTAACAAAACCAGCTACGAAAAAAGCTGTTTCTCAAGATTTCACTATTCCACGCAATCCACAAACCAATGCACCTGACTATAGCAAAATAGATAAAGGTTTCTATAAAGGCGACAGTTATACTGTACGTAAAGGCGATACAATGTTCTTAATTGCCTATATTTCCGGTATGGATGTGCGTGAATTGGCAGCATTAAACCATATTCCCGAACCTTATAAATTAAGTGTCGGTCAAAAATTACGTATTAGTAACAATGCGGCGGAAAGCAATGAAACTATTACGGCGACCACAACTACTGCATCAACTACAACAGCTGCTACCGCACCGACACAACCAGCCGTCACTTACACACCGGGTCCAAACGGTACAGCTTACGGCTCTGACGGCACAGTAATTGGTCCAATTAAATCTACTGCTGGTACAATGCAGACAACCAGCAACAATTCCGTCAATACCGTTCCGGTTGAACCGCAGCCAACTAACACCGTTAACCAAGCACCACGTAATATTGAGCCTGTTGCCGTTAATAACAGTAACATCACTTGGATTTGGCCGACAAAAGGCAATATTATTCAAGGCTTCTCCAACAGTGATGGCGGCAATAAAGGGATCGACATTGGAGGTTCTCGAGGTCAAGCCGTTTATGCTGCCGCACCCGGACGTGTTGTTTATGCCGGCAATGCATTGCGTGGCTACGGTAACTTGATCATTATTAAACACAATGATGATTATCTCAGTGCTTATGCCCACAATGAATCGATCTTAGTAAAAGATCAGCAACAGGTGACAGCGGGGCAACAGATCGCAAAAATGGGAAGTTCCGGAACCAATAGTGTTAAATTACACTTTGAGATTCGTTATAAAGGCAAATCGGTCAACCCAACCAATTACCTACCAAGAAACTAAAATGACAAACGGTATCGCAAAGATACCGTTTTTTATTGCAAAAAAATAGCGACGCTAACCTTAAGGAGTTTTTTAATGAAAAAAATCACAATTATCAGCGGCAGTACTTTAGGCGGTGCGGAGTATGTAGCTGAACATTTAGAAGACTGTTTACAGCAACAAGGTTTCAAAACCAATTTATTTCACGGCCCTGATGAGTTAAATCAAGTGATCGAGGATAAAAACTGGCTGATAGTCACTTCTACACACGGTACTGGTGATTTACCCGATAATTTACAACCGCTTTTTGAACAGATTAATGAAGAAAATCCAGATCTTTCCGATCTGCGTTTTGCTGTGGTCGGTTTAGGAAACAGTGATTACGACACTTTCTGTTTTGCAGTAGATCGGGTTGAAACCGAGCTTACTCAATGTCACGCTGTAAAGATCTGTCCTTCACTGAGAATTGATATGTCAGTTTGTGCTGATCCGGAAACTGAAGCTGAGCAATGGCTACCAAATTTACTCAGTCGTCTTTCCTGATCTGTTATGATCTCCTGTGGATAAACTGATGAATTTCCATTATATAAACTGTTTTATTGCTGAATATAATTTTATAAATTAGATCACCTGTGGAAAAAAAAGCACTTTATCCACAAAAAAGATCACACTTTCGCTAATGATCTTCACAATTTCATAAGGATCTTAACTCATTAAGATCCTTATGAAAAACAAACTTTCTCACAAGGATCTAAGCTGCTAATAATAACAATAATAAAAAGATCTCTATATAGAGATCTGTTCTATTATTAGCGATCATTCATTGTGATCTTAAAAATTAAATTTTAACAGATCCTCAAAATTCAGTTAAAATAATCAAATTTTCTTATCACAAATTAATTTTCAAATTTTAGGTTTTTTATGCTTTATCCAAATCAATATGATGTCATTGTTGTCGGTGGAGGTCACGCAGGTACAGAAGCAGCTCTCTCCCCAGCAAGAATGGGTCTAAAAACATTATTAATCACACATAATATAGATACTTTAGGGCAAATGTCCTGTAATCCCGCAATCGGAGGGATCGGTAAAGGACATTTAGTAAAAGAGATCGATGCTTTAGGCGGTTTAATGGCTCACGCTACTGACCAAGCAGGAATTCAGTTCAGAACATTAAATAGTAGTAAAGGACCTGCTGTAAGAGCAACTAGAGCTCAGGCAGATCGTGTTTTATATCGTCAGGCGGTTAGAACGGCTTTAGAACGGCAGCCTAATTTAGATCTTTTTCAACAAGAAGTAACTGATATTCTTATTGAAAATGGTCACGTAAGCGGTGTTAATACCAAAATGGGATTAACATTTAAGGCTAAAGCAGTGGTATTAACAGCAGGTACTTTCTTAGCAGGTAAAATTCACATTGGTCTTGATCATTATGAAGGTGGACGTGCCGGAGATCCTGCATCCGTTCGTTTAGCAGAACGTCTTCGTGATCTTGATCTGCGCGTAGCTAGATTAAAAACTGGTACTCCACCGCGTCTTGATGCAAGAACTATCGATTTTTCCGTGCTAAAACAGCAACACGGTGATGAGATTTTGCCGGTATTTTCCTATATGGGAAGTGTTGATGAACATCCACAACAAGTGCCTTGCTACATTACTCATACTAATCTTAAAACACACGATATTATTCGTGCTAATTTAGATCGTAGTCCAATGTACACAGGGATCATTGAAGGTGTTGGTCCACGGTATTGCCCTTCGATAGAAGACAAAGTAATGCGGTTCGGTGATCGAAATGGACATCAGATCTTTTTAGAACCAGAAGGATTAACCAGCAATGAGATCTATCCGAACGGCATTTCTACCAGTCTACCGTTTGATGTGCAAATGGGCATCGTTAACTCAATGCAGGGTTTGGAAAATGCTCGAATTGTTAAACCTGGTTATGCAATTGAATATGATTTCTTTGATCCGAGAGATCTGAAACCTTCTTTAGAAACGAAAGCGATCAACGGTTTGTTCTTTGCTGGACAGATCAATGGTACCACAGGTTATGAAGAAGCGGCAGCACAAGGTATTCTTGCGGGATTGAATGCCGGTTTACACGTACAAGACAAAGAGGCGTGGTATCCGCGTCGTGATCAAGCATATATCGGTGTATTGGTTGATGATCTCTGCACATTAGGTACGAAAGAACCATATCGTGTCTTTACTTCGCGTGCGGAATATCGTTTATTGTTACGTGAAGATAATGCCGATTTGCGTTTAACTTCTATTGGACGTGAGCTTGGTTTGGTTGATGATGCGCGCTGGGCGAGATTTAATCAAAAATTAGAAAATATTGAGCTTGAACGTCAACGTTTAAGACAAATTTGGATTCATCCTCGTTCTGAATATTTGGATGAAGTCAATTCTGTGTTGAATTCTCCGTTAATACGTGAAGCAAACGGAGAGGATCTGCTACGCCGTCCGGAGATAGATTATGAAAAATTATGTCAATTAACCCCTTTCCAACCGGCAATGCAAGATAAAGAGGCAGTGGAACAGGTTGAGATTTCGATTAAATATCAAGGTTATATTGAGCATCAAAAAGAAGAGATAGAACGACATAAACGCCACGAAAATACTTTAATTCCTTCTGAATTTGATTATTCCGCTGTTGTTGGCTTATCTAATGAAGTGAGATCTAAATTAGAACAGCATCGACCTGTTTCTATTGGACAGGCTTCGCGTATTTCCGGCATTACCCCAGCAGCAATTTCAATTTTATTAGTTTATTTGAAAAAGCAAGGAATGTTGAAACGTGGTGAGTAAGATGTTATTGGAAAAACTGACTCAATTATTGTCAATTGCCGATATTTCCTTGACCGATCAGCAAAAGTCTCAATTAGTGAAATTAGTGGAGCTTTTGCATAAGTGGAATAAGGCATATAACCTTACTTCAGTGCGTGATCCGCAAGAGATGTTAATAAAACATATTTTAGATAGTTTAGTGGTAAGCCCTTATTTGGTTGGAAGACGTTTTATTGATGTTGGTACTGGGCCGGGATTGCCTGGTTTACCGTTGGCGATTGCTAATCCGAATAAAAAGTTCTATCTGTTGGATAGTTTAGGTAAACGCATCAGTTTTATTCGTAATGCAGTGAGAGAATTGGAGCTGACTAATGTTGAACCTGTTTTAAGTCGTGTTGAGGAGTATCAACCGGAGCAAAAGTTTGATGGCGTATTAAGTCGTGCTTTTGCTTCTTTATCTGATATGACGCAATGGTGTCAGCATTTACTGAATGAAAATGGTTTTTTTTATGCGTTAAAAGGTCAATATCAAACAGAAGAAGTCAAAATGCTAAATAATCGTTTTCAAGTGATTGATGTTGTTACGTTAGCTGTGCCAGAATTAGTGGGAGAAAGGCATTTAGTAAAAATAAAAATTGTAGCATAATTTTAACAAAAAGAGATTTTATGCAAAAAGGAAATCAAAAAGTTAAAATTTTTATTAAAAATGTTAACTATGTAACACTTTTATAGTATTAAATCGATTGCATAAAATCATAGTCCTCGTATAATTGGGAAGTGCGTAAACGGGTGTAATCCCTTGTGTTTTATGGGCAAAATCTAAACGATGTCTTTTTGGATCAATCATACAAAAACGCTCTATAAAAAAGTATTTTTAACGATGGCAATCATTATTGCTGTCGTTTTTATTGGATTATATTTTTTAAAGCCGAATTACGCCTTTTCTTATTTAATTGGTGCTTTGATTGGTTGGATTCCACAGATTCTGTTTGTTGGGTTTCTGATTTTTAAAGGGTTAAAAACAGCGCAAATAAATAAGGTTAAAGTGTTATATCAGGCTGAAATTTTTAAAATTTGTATAACTATTTTGTTTTTCGTGATGTTGTTTGTCTTTGACAAAACAGTGTCGCCATTAGGATTATTCGGTGGTTACTTGGGCGTAATCTTCTTGAATAATCTCTTGTTATTTCGTTTAAGAAACAGTAACAAGGTAATAAACTAGCATCTTAACAATCAGTAGGAACAAATATGTCTGCAGAAGGTTCATCTCTTACTTCTATGGAATATATTAACCACCACTTAGGCAACCTTAAAGCCGGTGAGGGTTTTTGGTCATTCCATTTCGATACTCTTTTATTTTCTATTATTTGCGGTGTTGCTTTTTTGTATCTGTTCTATCGTGTAGCACAAAAAGTAACAACCGGTAAACCAACAAAACTACAAGCAGCGGTTGAGATTTTGGTTGAGTGGATCAACGGCGTTGTGACCGAAAACTTCCACGGCAGCCGTAATGTTGTTGCACCGTTAGCATTAAGTATTTTTGTTTGGGTATTTTTGATGAATACCATCGACCTTATTCCGGTCGATTATCTGCCGAAACTGGCTGCTATTTTGTCCGGCAATGATGAAATTCATTTACGTGCAGTGCCAACCACCGATATGAACCTCACTTTCTCATTGGCTTTGGGTGTGTTTGTACTGATTATTTTCTATACCGTAAAATCTAAAGGGGTAAGCGGATTTGTTAAAGAATATACAATGCATCCGTTTAATCATTGGGCATTGATTCCTGTTAACCTTATTCTTGAATCTGTAACCTTACTTTCTAAACCAGTATCTTTATCACTCCGTCTTTTCGGTAATATGTATGCGGGTGAATTGATCTTTATTTTGATTGCTGTGATGTATTCCGCCAATATGGTTGTTGCCACAATGGGTATTCCATTGCAGATTATTTGGGCAATCTTCCACATTTTGGTCGTTACATTACAAGCATTTATCTTTATGATGCTTACCGTGGTTTATTTAAGTATTGCTTACAATAAATCGGAACATTAATTGATTTTTTTAACCTCAGCATTTTGCTGTTATCTTTAACCAAACTGGAGAAAAATATGGAAACTGTAATTAGTGCAACAATTATCGCTGCATCTATCATGTTCGCTTTTGCTGCTTTAGGTACCGCTATTGGTTTCGGTATCTTAGGTGGTAAATACTTGGAATCAGCTGCTCGTCAACCAGAGTTAGCCAACTCTTTATTGACAAAAATGTTTATCGTTGCTGGTTTGCTTGATGCGATTGCGATGATTGCAGTAGGTATCGGTTTATACTTTGCGTTTGCAAACCCATTCGTTTCATTGTTAGGTTAATACATAACGGGTTACTCTTTAATAGAGTAAATCAACCAACTTCAATAGGAGGTCCGTTGTGAATATCAACGCAACATTAATTGGACAAACAATAGCTTTTATCATCTTTGTATGGTTTTGCGTGAAATATGTTTGGCCACCGATTATTAAAGCTATCGAAGAGCGTCAATCACAAATTGCAAATGCGTTGGCTGCGGCTGAAGTAGCGAAAAAAGAACAAGCGGATACACAGGCACTGATTGAAAAAGAAGTGAATGCGGCAAAAACACAGGCTCAATCTATTATTGATGCTGCGAATCGTCGCCGTAATGAAATTTTAGCTGAAGTTCAAAATGAAGCAGAAACTTTGAAAGCGAAAATCGTAGAACAAGGTTATGCTCAAATTGAAGCTGAACGTAAACGTGTTCAGGAAGAGTTACGAGCTAAAGTGGCTTCTTTAGCGGTAGCCGGTGCTGAAAAAATTGTTGCCCGCAATGTCGATGAAGCCGCTAATAACGACATTATCGATAAACTCGTGGCTGAGTTATAAGGAAGGTAAGCTATGTCAGAATTTACTACAGTAGCTCGTCCTTATGCGAAAGCGGCTTTTGATTTTGCGATTGAACACGATCAATTAGCTCAGTGGCAAACAATGTTAGGTTTTGCGGCAGCTGTAGTTACTGATGATAGAATGCAAAATTTATTAGTCAGCGATTTATCAGCAAATAAAATTGCCGATATAGTGATTAAAATTTGCGGTGATCAGTTGGATAAATACGGTGAAAACTTTATCCGTATTATGGCTGAAAATAACCGTCTACAAGTTTTGCCGGCCGTGTTGGCACAGTTTAAAGAGTATGTGGATGACTATAAGTCAATCACAGAAGTTTATGTTACCTCCGCTTTTCCATTAAGTGATAAGCAACAAAAGAATATTATTGCTGCGATGGAAAAAAGGCTTGCTCGTAAAGTTAAATTAAATTGCAATGTGGACAGTACTTTAATTGCGGGAGCAGTTATTCGTACCGATGAGTTTGTCATTGATGGAAGTAGTCGTGGTCAAATTGCTCGTTTAGCTAATGAGTTGCAATTGTAAGAGGAAAAAAAGATGCAACTAAATTCTACAGAAATTAGTGAACTGATTAAAAAACGTATTGCCCAGTTTGAAGTCGTTAGCGAAGCACGCAATACTGGTACAATCGTTTCCGTGAGTGATGGAATTATCCGCATTCATGGTTTAACAGAAGTAATGCAAGGGGAAATGATAGCATTACCTGATAATCGTTATGCTATTGCACTGAACTTGGAAAGAGATTCAGTTGGTGCGGTAGTAATGGGGCCTTATGCCGACTTGGCTGAAGGTATGGAAGTACAATGTACTGGACGTATTTTGGAAGTGCCAGTCGGTCGTGGTTTATTAGGTCGTGTGGTTAATACATTAGGTCAGCCGATCGATGGTAAAGGTGAGATTGAACATGATGGTTTCTCTCCGGTTGAAGTGATTGCACCGGGTGTTATTGATCGTCAATCTGTTGATCAGCCAGTGCAAACCGGTTATAAAGCGGTCGACTCAATGATTCCAATCGGTCGTGGTCAACGTGAGTTAATTATCGGTGACCGTCAAACCGGTAAAACCGCATTGGCGATTGACGCAATCATCAACCAACGTGATTCAGGTATCAAATGTGTTTATGTCGCTATTGGACAAAAAGCATCAACAATTGCTAATGTAGTACGTAAATTAGAAGAATATGGTGCGTTAGATAATACAATTGTTGTAGTTGCTTCGGCGGCAGAATCAGCGGCTTTACAATATCTTGCTCCATATGCTGGTTGTGCAATGGGAGAATATTTCCGTAACCGTGGCGAAGATGCATTAATCGTTTATGATGATTTATCAAAACAAGCTGTAGCATATCGTCAAATTTCATTGTTATTACGTCGTCCACCTGGACGTGAAGCCTTCCCTGGTGACGTTTTCTATCTACACTCTCGTTTATTAGAGCGTGCGGCTCGCGTTAATGCCGAATTCGTAGAGCGTTTTACTAATGGTGAAGTTAAAGGTAAAACAGGCTCATTAACTGCATTGCCTATTATTGAAACTCAAGCGGGTGACGTTTCAGCATTCGTTCCGACTAACGTAATTTCTATTACCGATGGTCAGATCTTTCTTGAAACCAATTTATTTAACTCTGGTATTCGTCCAGCGGTTAACCCAGGTATTTCCGTTTCTCGTGTTGGTGGTGCTGCACAAACCAAAGCAATGAAGAAATTGTCAGGTGGTATTCGTACCGCATTAGCACAATATCGTGAATTGGCGGCTTTTGCACAATTTGCCTCTGACTTGGATGATGCAACCCGTAAACAACTTTCTCACGGACAGAAAGTTACTGAATTGTTGAAACAAAAGCAATATTCACCAATGACTGTGGCACAACAATCTTTAGTCTTGTTTGCTGTTGAATTTGGCTATTTAGATGATGTTGAATTAGACCGTATTGGATCATTTGAATCTGTTTTATTGGAATATGCTCAAAATAATTATGAGGAATTTATGCAAGAATTGACCAAAACCGGTAATTATGATGATGCAGTAAAAGAGACTTTAAAAGCAATTTTAGACTCATTTAAGAAAAACGGTGCTTGGTAATTATCATAACGTAACGGAGAGATGAAATGGCAGGTGCGAAAGAGATAAGAACCAAAATCGCTAGTGTACAAAGTACACAAAAAATTACTAAGGCGATGGAAATGGTTGCTGCCTCCAAAATGCGTAAAACGCAAGAACGCATGTCTTCTTCACGTCCGTATTCTGACACAATACGTTACGTAATTAGCCATGTATCAAAAGGTAGTATTGGATATAAACACCTTTTCTTAGAAGAGAAAAAAGCAGAAGACATTAAAAATGTTGGTTACATAATTGTTTCAACTGATCGTGGATTGTGTGGCGGTTTAAATATTAATCTTTTTAAGAGAGTATTAAATGAAATTAAATCATTTAATGATCGAGGGGTTAATGTTCAATTGAGTTTAATTGGATCTAAAGCTATTAATTTTTTTCAATCAATGAATTTTGCTGAAATTATTTCTCAAACTTCAGGAGTTAGTGATACACCATCGGTTGAAGAGTTAATTGGTACCGTAAATACAATGGTGGAAGCTTATCGAAAAGGTGAAGTTGATGCAGTGTATTTAGTATACAATAAATTTGTTAATACTATGTTGCAAAAACCAATTTTGGAAAGATTACTTCCATTGCCAGCACTAGAAAATGATGGTTCTCAATCAGGTCTTTGGGATTATATTTATGAGCCAGATCCAAAAGTGTTACTTGATAATTTGTTAATTCGATATATTGAATCTCAAGTTTATCAAGCAGTAGTAGAAAACTTAGCATCTGAACAAGCGGCGAGAATGGTTGCTATGAAAGCAGCAACAGATAATGCTGGTAATTTAATCAATGATTTACAGCTTGTCTATAATAAGGCTCGTCAAGCAAGTATTACAAATGAATTAAATGAAATTGTCGCTGGTGCGGCTGCAATTTAAAGTAGATTAGAGGAATGATAATGGCAACTGGAAAAATTGTACAAATCATCGGTGCCGTCATTGACGTTGAGTTTCCACAAGATGCTGTACCAAAAGTGTATGAAGCATTAAACGTTGAAACTGGTCTTGTGCTTGAAGTGCAACAACAATTAGGTGGTGGTGTTGTTCGTTGTATCGCAATGGGATCTTCAGACGGATTAAAACGTGGCTTGTCTGTAACTAATACAGGCAGCCCAATTTCTGTACCGGTCGGAACAGAAACATTAGGTCGTATTATGAATGTACTTGGTGAGCCAATTGATGAACGTGGTCCTATCGGCGAAAAAGCTCGTTGGTCAATTCACCGTGCTGCACCAAGTTATGAAGAACAAGCAAACAGTACAGAATTGTTGGAAACCGGTATCAAAGTTATCGACTTGGTTTGCCCATTTGCGAAAGGGGGTAAAGTTGGTTTGTTCGGTGGTGCGGGTGTAGGTAAAACTGTTAATATGATGGAACTTATCCGTAATATCGCAATTGAACACTCAGGTTATTCCGTATTTGCAGGGGTAGGTGAACGTACCCGTGAAGGTAATGACTTCTATCACGAAATGCAAGAATCCAACGTTTTAGATAAAGTATCACTTGTTTACGGACAAATGAATGAACCACCAGGTAACCGTTTACGTGTTGCATTAACCGGTTTGACTATGGCGGAAAAATTCCGTGATGAAGGACGTGATGTATTGTTTTTCGTGGATAATATTTATCGTTATACCCTTGCTGGTACAGAGGTTTCTGCGTTGTTAGGTCGTATGCCATCAGCGGTAGGTTATCAACCTACTCTTGCGGAAGAAATGGGGGTTTTACAAGAACGTATTACTTCAACTAAAACTGGATCAATCACTTCCGTACAAGCGGTTTACGTTCCGGCGGATGACTTGACTGACCCATCTCCGGCAACAACTTTTGCTCACTTGGATTCAACTGTCGTATTAAGCCGTCAAATCGCTTCACTCGGTATTTATCCTGCGGTGGATCCGCTTGATTCAACTTCACGTCAATTAGATCCGCAAGTTGTTGGACAAGAACATTATGATGTTGCTCGTGGCGTACAGGGTATCTTACAGCGTTATAAAGAATTGAAAGATATTATCGCAATTCTTGGTATGGACGAATTGTCTGAAGAAGATAAATTAGTGGTGGCTCGTGCACGTAAAATTGAACGTTTCTTATCACAGCCGTTCTTCGTTGCTGAAGTATTTACCGGTTCACCGGGTAAATATGTGCCATTAAAAGAAACAATTCGCGGCTTTAAAGGTATTTTAAACGGAGAATATGACCATATTCCTGAACAAGCGTTCTATATGGTTGGTTCTATCGATGAAGTATTAGAAAAAGCGAAAAAAATGTAATTGCTCCTAAGGCAAACAATCGCTAAGGAGATAACTAATGGCAACGTTTAACTTAACAGTTGTAAGTGCGGAAGAAAAAATATTTTCAGGTGTTGTTGAAAGTATTCAGGTTACAGGGAGCGAAGGTGAGTTAGGTATTCTCGCCGGGCATACACCGTTATTAACTTCGATTAAACCTGGCATCGTAAAAATGATGAAAGAAGGTAAAGAAGAAGTTATTTATGTATCCGGTGGCTTTCTTGAAGTGCAACCAGGAAATGTGATTGTATTGGCGGACACTGCGATTCGAGGAGAAGAGCTTGATAAAGAACGTATCCTTGCAGCGAAACGCCGTGCAGAAGAAAATATTCGCAGCGCACATAAGGATGGTAATTATGAGCTTATGGCTTCTAAACTTTCCAGAGAGCTTGCGAAATTGCGTGCTTATGAACTCACAGAAAAATTAGTCAAAAATAAACGCTAATTCTTAATATTGAAAAAGCCGGTTATAGCGATATAGCCGGTTTTTTTGTTTTTTTAAGGCATTAAAAATGTGATCCAGTTAACATTTTTAAAATAATTGGTATCGTTCCCATTGAATAAAATTGGGCGAGTTTTATGATGTTATTAACATCACATTGATGAATAAAATCTTCCACTTATGGTTGAGAAATGTATTTGATTTGGTAGAAAGAAAATTCTTCCAAAGCGAGCTGATTCATAGGCAATATTTTATGTGTTGCACTGTGAAATTATATGTTTGTTATATTTATGGGGATTAAAAAATGAAAAAACTTTCATTAATTACATTACTTCTTTCAGTATCCACATTTTCTTTTGCACAGGATAATGATGTTACTACTAAGCCTGATTTGTACTTTCTCAAAAGTAGCGAAGTCATTGATAGCTTTAAACTTTTACCACCGCCACCTGCGGTCGACAGTGTTCAATTTTTAAACGATAAAGCACAATATGAGAAAGGAAAATTACTAAGAAATACAGAAAGGGGAAAACAGGCTTATAAAGATGCCTATGTCGCAGCTGACGGTGTGCCACAAGCATTTTCAGAAGCGTTTGGTTTAGAAATTTCTCAACAAAAAAACCTGAAATTTATAAATTACTACAAAATTTTAGAGAAGATGCCGGCGATCTCTCAACAAGAGCAGCAAAGAAAGGCTATATGAGGATTCGTCCGTTTGCCTTCTTTAAAGAAGGCACTTGCCGACCTGATGATGAGAAAACCTTATCAACAAACGGTTCTTATCCTTCCGGTCATACTGCTATCGGTTGGGCAACTGCTTTAGTTTTAACTGAAATTAATCCGGCTCGTCAAAGTGAAATTATGGAACGTGGTTATGAAATGGGACAAAGCAGAGTGATTTGTGGTTATCACTGGCAGAGTGATGTTGATGCAGCAAGAGTGGTGGCGAGTGCAGTAGTAGCAACATTGCATACTAAACCAGCATTTCTACAACAGTTAGAAAAAGCAAAACAGGAATTTAATAAACTTTCTAACAAATAATTTTTGAATAGCGATGGCAACCGGCTATAGCGATATAGCCGGTTTTTTGTTGGCAATAATTTTCATTAATTATAATTAGTTGATATATATTATCTTTTTTATCTTGGAGCAGAAAACACTCCATATAATAGCATCTCCTAAGGGTCATATAAAATAAGTTTATTTTGTAAAAGTAATCATAGAGCCGGATTACTATTCGCGGTATTATTGGTATTCAGTGGAGAAGTGTTAGGTCGCATCATTTTATATGGACTGCATATGACAGGAGGTATGGCAGTTTGATGTTAATGATGGCTATGCCTAATGATTTAGGCGTAGTTCCTTTCTGTGGGAGACACAATGATGGAACGAGAAAAGTTTTTAGAATGGGTAAAAACAAGTGGTTATTGGATGGGAATGTTATTATATTTTGAACCAAGACACTCTGTTTTAAAGCCTATTCTAGATGCATTGGATCATATGGATTGGCAAGGAGATTGGTTTCCAGCACTCAAAAATGAGGATGAAATTGTGGCGTTGTTACGCCAACGTGATAATTTGCCGGAACAATTCCAAGCGCAATTTATTGGGCCTAATGCTTTACCGGCACCGCCTTGGAGTACAGTTTATTTGGATGAAGAGGCTGTCATCTTCGGCAAACCCTTAATAGATCTACGCAAATTTATGTTAAAAAATGACATCTGCTGTAATGTTGGCACTGAAGAACCGGAGGATCAGGTCGGCTTGATGTTAATGATGGCAGGTTATATCGCCAACAGTAATCCGAAAATTCTGGATGAATATTTAGCGAAGTATCTGTTTACTTGGGTGTGGCGTTATTTAAGATTACTCACTAAACAAACAGAATCGCCTTTTTATCGTGGAATCGGATTAATTTCGGAACAGACTTTATCGTTATGGCAGATGAACATTAAATGCTCTGTTCCAAAATTACCACTCTATTTTTAGCAATGATGACAACAAAAGACGAACGTTATTATTCGGCATATTTGTCACATCATAATATTTCAAGACGAGGGCTTTTTCGTCTGTTTAAACAATCACCGCAACAACAATCGTTGCGGCGATTACAAAATCGCCCACCGTTTGCTGCAAAAGAGTCGCTGTTTACCGCTTTTTGTGATGGTTGTGGTAAATGTGCGCAAGTTTGCCCATATGGGTTAATCCAAATTGAACAACAAAAAGCGACTTTAGCGATAACTTATACTGCCTGTGATTTTTGTGGACTCTGTGCACAGGTTTGTTCAACAAAAGCATTACATCCGGCATTCAAAGCAGACACTGAATTAAGACCATACTTCTTAACGGAATGTTTACAACAACAGGGACAAGCGTGTGATAGTTGTATACAAAGCTGCTCGACAAAAGCGATCCGACTTGATAGTAATAAACAACTTATGGTTGATTTATCGCACTGTAATGGCTGCGGCGAATGTAAAGTCAGCTGTTTTATGAGTGCGATAGATTTGACATTAATGGAATGAAAAATGCAGTATCGGAATACTGCATTTTTCTTACAACCACCCTTTTCGTTTGAAATAAAGGAATGGGAATAAGGCGGCGAGAGCCATTAAAACTAAGGCGAATGGGTATCCGAATTTCCAAGTTAATTCCGGCATATTGGCAAAGTTCATACCGTAAGTGGAAGAAACCAATGTTGGCGGTAGGAAAATCAAGGATGCCACAGAGAAGATCTTCATAATTCTGTTCTGTTCGATATTCATAAAACCCATTGCCGCCTGCATTAAGAAGTTCACTTTTTGGAATAAAGATTCGTTGTGAGGTTGTAGTGATTCAATATCTCGTAATACTTCACGAGCTTGTTCTAACTGGCTGGCTGGTAAGCGAGTTTTTCGCACTAAGAAGCTTAATGCTCGTTGTGTATCCATCAAACATAAACGCACTTTTGAGCTTACGTCTTCTTGTTCAGTAAGAGTAGATAGTGCTTGATCAAAGGCTTCACCTTGTTTCCCTTCAAGAATAATACGGCTTAATTTTTCTAAATCAGCATAAACGGTTTCTATAACATCAGCCAACTGTTCAATTTTAGTTTCAAATAAATCAAGCAGTAATTCATAAGCATTGCATTCAAGTAAACGTTGAGTTCTGGAACGCATACGATAAAGACGGAAAGCCGGCAATTCACGGTCTCTTAATGAGAACAAACGTCCGTCGCGTAAGGTAAAAGCAACGGTGGCTATATCGGCGTAATCATCTTCATCTTCACAATAAAAGAAAGAGTGTAAATGTAATCCGTCTTCATCTTCAAAGAAACGTGCGGATGCCTCAATGTCTTCCAATTCAAGATAAGAAGCTAAGCTTTGACCTAGTCCTTTTTGTAGCATCTCACGTTCTTCGGCTGTTGGTTCTAATAAATCAATCCAAATTGCATCATTTAATGCATCGCTGTTTTCATCAATTCGCACTAAACGTGCGTCATCTAAGGCAAATGCTCCAATCATCTGTTCTTACTCCCTAAGTTGGGTTTTGAACAACGCAATGAACAAAATAAAAAAGATTCCAGTTTATTTAAAATAATGGGAAGTTTGATACTTACCGACTTTTCGCCGATAAGCAAAAGAGGCTATGAGGCGAAAATATTAGTTGTAATAGTAAAACCAGTATCGACTGTGACTGTCCAAAGTGTTTGTCCTCATAGAAAAAATATCGGGCGGAATGTTACTCTTGTCAAATGAAATAGTCAAGTTTCACTATTAATGAAACTTGACTTTACTTTAAAGATTAATTTTTCTTTACTTTAAAGATTAATTTTTCTTTTCAAAATCATTGATATGTTTGTTGGCTGAAATCCAGGCTGCTGTATAGCCAATAGCAGAACAGATAATAGTCATAAGAAGTATTTCTGAAATAGCTAAGCCATTTAAGGCAATTTTTATAGCAAAAATATCAGCAACATAACCTACAGCAGTAGAGAAATAGCTGATTAATAAAAAACTGAAAATAGTAGCTAGAATACTGCCTAACATACCATAAATAATGCCGGTGCAAAGAAATGGTCGAAGAATGAAGTGATTAGTAGCCCCAAGCAGTTTCATTACTTCAATATTAGTGCGGCTGCTATAAACATCGGAACGTACACTATTTCCAATAACTAAAAATACTGCCAAGCTCATTAAAAAACTGCAAATAGTGGCAATTTTTGCGATTAAATAGGAGATTGCTCCTAATTTTTCTATCCAGCCGTCATCTAAACGTACTTCCTGTACGCCTTTGACTTTCGCTAGTTCTGTGCGTAATTCCATCATTTTATCGCTGCTTTTATATTCATTTGTTGGTTTTATCATCACTACAGCTGGTAAAGGATTGTCATCTAAAAGAGATAGTTCTTCATTAAATCCTGACCATTGACGAAAATCTTCAAGGCTTTTTTGGCGAGAAATATAATTGAGTGAATCGACACCTTGTTGTGCTCTGAGTGACTCAACAACGCGTTCTGTATCCTGTTCACTCAAATTCTTATTCAGATATACTGCCAATTCTGATTCTGGATAGAAGTTATCGATAGTATATTCCACATTTTTCCATAATAAATAAGTCGTTACTGGAATAGTTAATGAAACGGCGATCACAATAACGGTTAATAAAGTACCAAGTTTTCTTTTTAATAAGTCACGAAATACCATTTGGAAGACAATTTTTAATTGCAAGAATATGGAAGCGTTGAGATGACGTTGGTTCATAATAATCCCATTAACAAATAAACTGTTTTAAG
Source organism: Gallibacterium genomosp. 2 (assembly GCF_000771895.1). Taxonomy (NCBI): domain Bacteria; kingdom Pseudomonadati; phylum Pseudomonadota; class Gammaproteobacteria; order Pasteurellales; family Pasteurellaceae; genus Gallibacterium; species Gallibacterium genomosp. 2. Next base: position 1,626 of record NZ_JPXY01000042.1, on the reverse strand, counting down.
TGTCCTTGTTCTAATACGATGGTAGGTTTTGGATTTTGTGTGATGATATTGACATCGTGTGTGGCAATAATCACTGTTACGCCCATACTGTTCAATTGTTCGAAAAGATGAAAAATATCTAATGAAAGTTCTTTATCCAAATTTCCGGTTGGTTCATCTGCCAATAAAAGTTGTGGGCGATTAACAATTGCTCGTGCAATATCGACTCGTTGCTGTTCACCACCAGAAAGTTGTTGCGGATAGTAATCAGCACGATGGAATAATCCTACACGATCTAGAGCCGCCGAAGCACGTCTTTTTACTTCATTAGGGTGCATTCCATTAATTACTAGTGGTAAACCGACATTATCCAACACTGTGTAATTAGTGAGTAGACGATAATCCTGATGTACCATTCCGATTTGGCGGCGTAAATAAGGCATTTCAGATGCAGGTAAACGGGTAATATCGTGATTGTTGAACCAAATATTACCGCCATTGGCACGTTCAATACCAAGGATCAGCTTCAATAAAGTGCTTTTCCCAGCACCGGAATGCCCAGTGATATAGGTCATACTGCCGACAGGTAAATGAAAACTGATTCCTTGTAAAGCGGGTTTGTTTCCGCCACTATAAACTTTACTCACATCTGAAAACCGAATCATAACTGTTCCTTAAGCCTCTTTATCTGATATAAACAGCGCTTCAATAAACTCTTCGCTATTAAATGGGCGTAAATCATCAATTTTTTCACCTACTCCAATATAACGAATAGGTACATTAAATTGATCTGCTAGTGCAAAAATGACACCGCCTTTTGCTGTGCCGTCCAATTTAGTTAGTGTAATTCCTGTAATGCCGACTGCTTCATTAAATAATTTCATCTGACTAATGGCGTTTTGACCGGTGCCGGCATCTAATGTCAGCATAATTTCGTGTGGTGCATTTTCATCATATTTTTTCATCACTCGCACAATTTTTCTTAGTTCATCCATTAGATTATTTTTATTTTGTAAACGACCTGCGGTGTCGGCAATGAGAATATCCACCCCTTTTGCAGTTGCAGATTGCATTGCATCAAATAATACTGAAGCGGAATCTGCACCGGTTGCTTGAGCGATAACAGGAATATGATTCCGCTCACCCCAAACTTGTAACTGTTCCACAGCTGCTGCTCTGAAAGTATCACCGGCAGCTAACATAACGGATTTACCTTGCTGCTGGAACTGTTTTGCTAATTTACCAATGGTTGTGGTTTTACCTACACCGTTTACACCGACCATCAGAATAACAAAAGGTTTTTTATCGGTTAGCACCAAAGGTTGTTCATTCGGTTTCAAAATAGTTGCTAATTCGACCTTTAATTGTTGATAGAGTAATTCCGCATCTTTTAACTGTTTACGACTGGCGTGTTCTGTTAGATTTTTAATAATTTTATTAGTGGTTGGCACGCCAATATCGGCAATTAACAACTGTTCTTCTAATTCTTCAAACAGATCATCATCAATTTTTTTACCTGAAAAAAGAGAGCGAAAACCGGCACCGATATTTTGTTTGGTTTTCACTAAGCCTTGTACTAAACGGCTGAAAAAGCCTTGTTTAGTGGGTTTTTCCTGTGTTTCAATTTTTGTAGGCTCAGGCTCAGGC
>NZ_JPXY01000041.1:0-12495 GCF_000771895.1 Gallibacterium genomosp. 2 | reverse complement strand
GGGAATGGTCAATAGGGTGGGGAATGGAATTCAAGAATTGGGGGGGGGGTAGATGGCATGGTGGGTTTTCGTTTGAAAAAATGTAGTTGTTTCACATTTTTTCCTTTGAAAAAGTGTACGGTGAGGTTGGTTTTTCGTTGATAAAAGTGTGCTATTTATCTAAACTTTTCTCAAATTTAGTATCGTAGGCTGGCAATACCCTGCATAGTAACGGACTAAAAAAACTAGGTGAAACTGCAGTGTAAGATCAACTTTTACTTAAATAAGAGGGTTTTTATATGGGACAAAAAAATAATTTTAAAAATGCAAACTTTCATTCTACTACTCAAATCGTACAGGGGGATGTATACAATATAAATTCTGAAAATAAAGAGTTTACAACCGCCAGTTATCAGCCTGAGCCAATATGGAGAAGTAAGATAACTTTAGCTATTTTAAATTGGGCAGGTACTATAATGGGATTATTCTCATTATTTCCTCTCTATAAGAGTATTATTGAGCCTATAAAAATGTTATTAAGTTCTGATTATAAAAATATAGGAAATAATTATTTCATAATACCTTTAATTATTCTAATTGCTCTATTGTCAGTGGTATTAATGTTACGAAATATTGTTAAAAAACAATTAAGGTATCCCTTAGCTTTTAATTATGCTATCAGTGGAAAAGGACAAGAATTGATTTTAGAAAAAATTAAGACAGATCCTTGCCCACAATGCGGTGGTAAAATGAGATACTATAGCAAACCTATTGAATGGACAGGAAAGAAAGTTACAAAAGCAATTCCTGCTTTGGAATGCTTACGCAATTCTGAACATTGGTATAAAGTGGATCCTGCGGAAGATAAAGTTTAATTATTGTATTTTAGTGCCGTCTGAATTTTCAGACGGCATTCTCTTTTATTTAACTCGCTAAATTCCACATTATCCATATCAGACGTGAGGATTATCAAATAACTTACCACCAATAAAGCCACGAAATTTATGGATAACACCAGCCAAATCACTTTGCCTTCCCCTAATCATTTGCTTTACTCTTGAGTAAAATTCAACAATCACAGGGCGATTTGACGCAGGCATACGGCTTGGCGAAAGCCTTGAACAAGATCGATAATGTCGCCTAAGCACTAGACGACATTAAATTACCCCTTACTTATCCAATCCATTTTCTTTTAGCCACTCCGCCAAATGTTCTGCCACTTGCTGATTATTGGTGTCCGACATTAAAAAATGGGTGTTGCCGTGAATGCCCACTTTCGGCAATTCCACCACGCTCACCTTGCCACCGTGTTGGTTCACCACCTTTGCCCACTGCTTCGCCAGTTGCAAACGGGCATACCACTGCTCGCCGCCTTGCGTGCCGTCTAAATGGTCGGGGATAAAATCGCCAAAATAAATCACAATCGGCAGCTTGGTGAGGCGTTCAAATTGGGCTTTGCTGACCGTCATCGGTGCAACATCGCCGAATTGACTGGTTTGTGCGGGCGGCACTTCGCCTTCTGGGAATGGGAACGAACCCGGTTCAATGGCAATGATGCCTTTCACCTTGTCGCTTTGCATGGCGGTTGTCCAGCCAATCACGCCACCAGCGGAGTGGGTAACGAACACGCCTTGCCCCGTTTTGTCGAACAATTTCACCATACTATCGGTGATCACGCCCACATCAAACGCCCCTGTATCGGGTGTCATTTGGCGGAAAAATTGGTCTTGGCTGGCGGCATCTTTCGGGAACGCCACGCCTTTATTCATATTCGGATAAACGCCGATACGGAACTGGGCATACCAAAATTGATCGTCAGGCACGGCTGGCAAGTTGGCGGCAACCGTGCTTTGCCCTGCTTGCCCGCGTCTTGGTTGGTCGATCAAATAAATCGGATAGCCTTTGCGTAAAAAAATCGTGTCGAAGCCCTCACGGCCGTCTGGCGTAGTTTGCCACGTACGTGCTGACTGCCCATAACCGTGCAAAAACACCAGCGGATAAGGCTTGGCATTCACAGGGATTTGGTAAAACACACTGGCGTGATCGCCGTGCAAGGTTTGCCCACCTGCGGCGATAGAAGCCTTATACACGTCCCAAAACGGATTGCTGCTTTTGCCCTTAATCGCCTCAGGTACGGGCGTGTATTGTCCTGCACTGGTTTTCACCGTACCGCCCACAGCAAAACTGCCTTGCTTTTCAATGGTGATCGGGCTGGCAAAGGTTTGACCAGCCAGCAAAGAAACCGCCGCCAAGGCGGTGAGTTTTTGACGAATGGATTGCATAATTTTTCCTTATCAAGGATGAATGTGTCATCGTTTGATTTCAAAATAATACGGCGTTACCTCGCCTTGCCGTACTATCAGTACTGTCTGCGGATCAAAGCCTTGCCTTATTTTGAACTGAAACGACTATAAATGATGTGAGATAGGATACCAGAATGGACTTACTTTGATTAGCGAAGAATATGAGATAGGGTGTTGAATAATATTCAATAATCAGATGAGCCGTGAAGCCTAATGTCGTCTGAAAAAGAATGAGGAAATGTTTTTGATTCGGTATTGAAATGAAGGTGAAAGGCGGAGGGGCTGATTGAAAATAGGAGGCAGATGGCATAAAAACAGCGTAAAAAAACACCGCACTTTCCTTATATTGTTGAAAATTATTCACAAGCCTATTTTGTTTTTGCCCACTAATTCTTTACTTGGCTTTTTCTTATAATGCGTTCCTCAATAATAACGAGGACGAAACAATGATATTTTCCAAAAAAACCTTTTTTAGCTTAATGTTATCAGCGGTGATGGCGATGCCGTTGCAAGCCAAGAATTTGATTATCTATTTCTCTCAGCCCGAAAGTTACACCCAAGATCAGCTGGTTGATGGCGTTTCGGGAGCGAGTAAGTTGGTGAAAGATGGCGAAATGCTTGGGGCAAATGAATATTTGGCGAAGGAAATTCAAAAAAACACTGGCGGTGAATTATTCCATTTGGAAACGGTGCAAGCCTATCCAACAACACATCAGCCATTGTTAGACTTTGCCCAAACCGAGCAACGCAAAAATATCAAGCCGGCCTTGAAAGCCCTGCCGAATTTAGCGGAGGTAGATAGGGTCTTCTTGGTTTATCCGATTTGGTGGTATCAAATGCCGATGCCGCTTTATTCCTTACTGGAACAAGTGGATTTTAGCGGAAAAGAGATCGTGCCAGTTGTGGGACACGGCGGTAGTCGCTTAGGCGGAACGGACAGACAAATCCAACAGCTTCAGCCGCAAGCCAACGTGAAAGCAGGCTTTGAAGCCTACCTACATAAAACCGTTAGCGCAGAGCCTGAAGTGGAAAAACGCTTAGCTACCTTTTTACAGCAAAATGGTTACACGAAAAATTAAAGTCGTTTAAGTTCAAAATAAGACAAGGCAACGAGCCGCAGACAGTACAGCAAGGCGATGTAATGCCGTATTGTTTTGAAATCAAACGACTAAATACAAGAAAACCGCGAGCCCCCTATTGCTCATTGACAAAATGGCGTTATGGCTCGCCCTTCACACTACCGGATTGTTAATGAAAAAGAAAACGCTTTTCCAGCTTGCACAAGATTTGGTAATGACGGCGGTATTGCTGTCATTATTTGGCTATCATTTGTATGACGAAAGCACACACGAATAGCTTGGCATCGCCTTTTTTGCCCTGATTATTTTTCATCTCGCATTGAATACTTGGTAGCTCAAAACGCTGTTTTCAGCCAACCCTACCCCTTATAGCCTGTTGCAATACAGCATTATTTTTATTATTTTTCACCGCCTGTATCAGCGGCATAATGTTGTCTAAACACCTGCTGGCGGAGATGCCGTTCCATTCCACCAGCGATCTAATACGAAAAGTCCATATGACCAGCACCCACTGGCTGCAAATAATGATCGGCGTTCATCTCGGCTTACATTGGAAAATCATCGCCAATTTACTGGCGAATGTTTACCGCCTAGACCTCGATCACTGGCTTACCCGCAAGCTCATTCCCGCTTGCTGGCTCATCATCGCCGCCTATGGCGTGTTGATCTTCCTACAGCGGGATTTATTGCCTTATCTATTGCTACAAGTGGATTTCGCCTACTTCAGCTATGGTGAATCTCAAGGAATTTTTTATTTTGATTTTTTCACCATTTTAATTGCCACAGCTTACGCCACAAGAGGGGCGATCTGGGGATTATTCTTTAGAAAAAAGAAGGCGTTAGCTTGAGGCGGTTGAAGACGATTATTTTTCTTGCTCAAATAAACAGCACTCGAATTTACCTAGTGCAAAAATTGTGTAGCGGGGCGACATAGCAAAAAATTACCCAAAAAAACACCGCACTTTTGGATTAAAACATAAAAGTGCGGTACTTTTTTCGCATCGTTTTTTAAATACGTTTCGTCTATTCTTAAGGCAAGTTTACGCCAGCGGTTAAAATAGACCTCGCTTGTTAAGAGAACGCAAAACACACCACGATCAAAGTGCGGTCGGATTTTCACCTTTTTTTGCGATCTACATAGAAAAAATGCCCTTTTTCCCTTGCCAGCATTGCAAATGGCATTAGACTAAATAGAATTTCAGTTAAGGAGTTTGTATGACCAAATCGGAAATTGTTTCTTCAGTGGCGGAATATCTCACCTTTATGACCGCCACAGGCGAGAGCCAAGTTAATGCCATTTATGCGGACGAAAATGTTTGGCTGAGCCAAAAAATGATGGCACAGCTTTATGATGTTGATGTAAGAACAATCAGCTATCATCTTAAAAAAATCTTTAATGACAATGAGTTATCTGAAAATTCAGTTATCCAAAATTTTTGGATAACTGCCGATGACGGTAAAAATTACCAGACCAAACACTACAATCTTTCAGCGATTATTGCCGTGGGCTATAAAGTCAATTCCGAGCGAGCGGTACAGTTTCGCAAATGGGCGACTGAGATTATTCAAACCTACACCATCAAAGGTTTTGCGATGGACGATGAGCGGTTGAAAAATGACGGCACCCGTTTAGGCAAAAAGTATTTTGAAGAACAACTTGCCCGTATCCGAGAAATTCGCCTGTCAGAACGCAAGTTTTACCAAAAAATCACCGATATTTATGCGACTTCCATTGATTACGACCGCACCTCCACAGCGACTAAACGCTTTTTTGCCACCGTGCAAAACAAATTGCATTGGGCAATTCACGGTCATACTGCCGCAGAATTGATTGTAGAGCGAGCAAACGCCAGCAAGCCGAATATGGGCTTGACCACTTGGAAAGACGCACCACAGGGCAAAATTTATCCTTTTGATGTGGTGGTGGCGAAAAATTATTTATCCGACAATGAATTAGCTCAACTGCAACGGCTGGTGTCCGCTTATTTGGATATGGCGGAAGATATGGCATTACGCCAAATTCCGATGACAATGCAAGATTGGGAAACAAGGCTCAATCGCTTTTTAGACGCCACCGACCGAGCCGTGTTGCAAGACGCCGGCAAAGTTACCGCCGAAATCGCCAGCGCCCACGCTTTAAGCGAGTTTGAAAAATATCGTGTTATTCAAGACCAGCATTTTGAAAGCGATTTTGACCGTTTGTTGAAAGGAGGAGAGTGAAAGAGCGGTGGGATTTTTGGGGGATTTTGCGATTGCAGCAATTCAGAAACCCCTACTGCTTTCTTTTTATTCCCCCACTCAAAACAAGCCTTAAATTGGCTAAACTGCTCAAAAATGAGTAACTTTAAGGACTTTTATAAAAGTGAAATCAATTTAGTGATAAAAACACGCCCCAATCTCACCGCACTTTACGCTATTCCCTTTTTCCCAAACAGCAATAACCATTCGGTTAATACTTCATATTCGGGGCGAGTAGGTGCATTAGGGCTTTGTCGTGATGTTGTTTGACTTCGGGTTGGTTGTCGAAAATCATCACGTTGCCGTTTTCGCGGGTGTAGGGCTGCCATTGGGGTAAGCCTGCGGCGTTGGGGTTGCCTGTTTTGGCGAAGTTTGTCCACGCACGGCTCATTTTGGCGGCTAGGGCGTGGGCGGCTGCTCCGCCGCCTGTGGCTTGTTTTATTCGATCTATGTTATTGAAAAAAAGGAAATTTCAGCGGTGTGGTAGCTCATTGGCACGCTGTTAAACACGGGTGTGTCCCAAGTGAAGAGGTATTGATACACAGGCGCACCGCCTTGGTCGGCTTTGAGGCTGGCGGTTTTTAGGGCTGGGGCGCGTAAGAAGCTGTCCACATACAGCGCGTCGGCGAGGCGGCGTTGTGGGTAGGCTTGTTTGAAGGCGGCGATCACGGCGGCGGTTTTGTCGCCATATTTGGCATTCAGCCGTTGTTGCACTTCTGCTTCGCTCCAAGTAAAGCGATTGCTTTTTTCGCTTTCCGCAAGGTTCAGTTGCTAGGGGAAGCTTTACTCAATTATAGTCGTTTAAGTTCAAAATAAGACAAGGCAACGAGCCGCAGACAGTACAAATAGTACGGCAAGGCGAAGTAACGCAGTATTATTTTGAAATCAAACGACTATAAATTTGAGCCGATGAGGAGTGGAATATCTTTGGCGATGTCGGGGTATCTTTCACCCACAGGTTGCGTTGGGATATAGTCGCTGTCCATTGTTGGCGACCAAGAAAGCCCATAGCCGTTGCCACGAATGGCTGGGATTTTGCGTTGCTCGGCGATTTTTTTCATCGCTTGGCTGGCAGCTTGGTTGATTTGTTCTGGGCTAAATTGTTGCAGTTTGCTCAGATCGTTTTGGTTTACGCCCAAAATAGCGAGGGTTTCCGCTGCCACTTGCTGACCGATTTGCGGATCGGTGAGGGTCATACCCATTCGTTCCACCGCTCCGCTTTCCACAATGGCTTTTGGGAACAAGCCTTTCGCCGCAGGGGTTGCCATTAGGGTGAGGACTTTCGCCCCGCCGCCGCTTTCGCCAAAAATGGTGATGTTGTCAGGATCTCCGCCGAACTGGGCGATGTTTTGTTTCACCCATTGCAAGGCGGCGACTAAATCTTGAATGCCGAGATTGGCAGAGTGTTTATAGGCTTCGCCGTAAGCGGAGAGATCCAAATGCCCCATTGCGTTGAGGCGGTGATTGACTGAAACCACAACCACATCGCCTGTGCGTGCGAGGTTTTCGCCGTCATAGCTATCTAAATCGTTGGACGCACCCGATTGAAAACCGCCGCCGTGAATCCACACCATCACCGCTCGTTTATTGCCGTCTGAAAGCGAGGGTGTCCAAATATTGAGGTTTTGGCATTGCTCGCTTTCGTGCATTTCGGGGCCGGTGAAGAAGAACGAACGTCCGCCCATCGGCACTTGTGGGCAGACATCGCCATAGGTGAGGGCGAGTTTTGTGCCTTGCCAAGTAACGGCGTGCGGCGGCATAAAGCGTTCAGCACGGGCGTAAGGCACGCCTTTGTAAGTGTAAATGCCGTCTTGCACATAGCCTTGCAACTCGCCCGCTTGGGTCTGCACCACCGCAATGCCAGCCCCTGCTTGCACAGGATCGGCAGCGTAGCTAAATGACGCAGTGCTGAATAACACCGCTGAAAGTAAAGTAAGGGGGAAGCCTGTTGGTTTCATTTAAATACTCCTTAAATTGTTAAAAATTTCTTTTTGTTATGATGGGTAAAAAAGTGCGGTCGTTTTTCACCGCACTTTTCACCTTAGCGATCTAAGCCTTTCGTTTTCAGCCATTGTGCGGCGAGGTCGGCGAGTTGTTGGTTGTTTTTTTCGCCCATTAGGAAATGGGAGTTGCCTTTAATGCCGATGCTTGGCAAGTGTACCAGCGTGGCATCGCCGCCGTGGCGGTTGATGATATCGACAAATTGTTGTGCCATTGCCATTTCTGTGCCCCATTTGTCTTCGCCCACGTTGTTTGAGCCGAGTTTGATGTAATCGCCGTAATACAGCACGATGGGGATTTGGGTGAGTTTTAAAAAGTCGCGCATTGGTACGCCCATTGCGGTGGCGGATAAGTGTTCAAAGCGGGCTTGGGTGTGCTTGGGCATTTCCGTTTCGGGGAAGATAAACGGCGTGCCGCCTGGTTCATAGGCGATAATGGCTTTGACTTTGTCGCTGCGAATGGCGGCACGCCAGCCGATTGTGCCGCCCATTGAGTGGGTTACCAACACTGCGCCATCGGTTTGATTGACGAGTTTGGCGAGAACATCGGCGTTTAAATCATTATCTAAAGGCCCTGAGCCGACCGACCAGCTTTGTTGGAAAGCCTGATAGTTGGCTTCGCCCTCTGGAAACTGGGCATTTGGCACGGGCTTGCCTTGTGCGTCAAAATGTCCAATGCGGGAGAGGATATAAAAGGTTTTGTCGCCATACATCGGGTTGCTCGCCCAAGGGGTGGCAGGGTCGAGGGCTTGGGTGGAGAGGTTGGCTTCGCCACTGCGTGGTTGATCCAGCAAATACACCGAATAGCCTTTGCGTAAAAACAAGGTGTTGAAGCCCTCTCGACCGTCTACCGTGCTTTCCCAAGTGCGTTTGGATTGTGCACCGCCGTGCTGGAAAATCAGCGGATATTTTTTCGCATTCACGGGAATTTGATAGTTCACATAGGCAAAATCGCCATAGGCGCGCTGCCCGTTGGGAGAGAGAAAATCCCGTTGGCTAAACTGCCCCTCGTGGGTAACATAACGCCCACCCACCGTAAAACTGCCTTGCTTTTCAATGCTGATCGGGCTGGCAACGGCATGGGTAGCGAATGTCAACACGGCGGAAAGAATGAGTGTGTGTTTAAATGTCGATTTCATTATTTTTTCCTGATAAATCAATAGGCTTGAGGCGGTTAGTATAAGGTTTTTGCACAGCGATGATTAGTGGGGTTTTATTGGATAAGGTTGTGAATAAAATTCAATAATTTGGGGAGAATGGCATAAAAAAGTGAGGTGGTTTTTCATCCTTTTTTAATCATCAAATTCACAAAGGCTTTATTATGATTATTTGGCGTGAGGGATTAAAGAATTGCATCGCATCACGGGATTAAATATAATTCAAAGGTTCATCTAATGGTTTTTTATAAATAAATTCAAAAGATTATCTGGGAAAGACGGATGGCAGAACAAGCAAAGCACAACCAACACCCCGAACAGCAAGCCCGTGATTTGATTGACCAAAAATTACAACAAGCAAGCTGGGCGGTGCAATCGGTACAACAATTCAACCCCAATAGCAGCTTAGGCGTGGCGGTGCGTGAGTACCCAACCGATACGGGGCCGGTGGATTATTTGCTGTTTGTAGATAGAGAGCCTGTTGCCATTATTGAAGCCAAAGAAGAACAGTTTGGGCATAAACTCAACACGGTGGAAGAACAAACCGCACGCTATGCCCATAGCCAGCTCAAACACATTCCCCAAGCGGAAATTGCGTTTTTATACGAAAGCACGGGCGTGATTACCCGTTTTACCAACCGCAATGACCCTCAACCGCGAGCCAGAGAAGTTTTTCACTTTCACCGCCCCGAAACCTTGCAAAAATGGGCAAGTGAGGGCAAAAACACCCTGCGTGCCAAGCTCAAAGCCATACCGCCGCTCAACCCCGAGCATTTGCCCGCTGCTGAATTGGGCTTGCGTGATTGTCAGCTCACAGCTATTGAAAATATGCAAGCCTCATTGGCAAAAGATTTACCCCGCGCCTTAATTCAAATGGCAACAGGGGCGGGCAAAACCTACACCGCCATTAGCATTATGTATCGCCTGCTCAAATACACGGGCAAACGGCGGATTTTGTTTTTGGTGGACACCGTTAATCTAGGCGAGCAAGCCGAGCAAGAAATGCTGGTATTCACACCGCCTGACGACAACCGCAAATTCACCGAACTCTATCACACCCAAGTAATCAAATCGCCGCACATTCCAAAAGGCGTGGAAATTTGTATTTGCACCATTCAGCGAATGTATTCCTTGCTCAAAGGCGAAGAACTCAACATTCCCGAAGACAGCACCGATCTGGAAGAATGGGAACACCGTTTAAAAGAACCCTTGCCCGTAGCCTATCAAGCCGATTTACCACCTGAATTTTTTGATTTTATCTTTATTGATGAATGCCACCGCTCCATTTATAACCTATGGCGGCAAGTGTTGGACTATTTCGATGCCTATCTCATTGGCTTAACAGCCACGCCCGATAACCGAACCTTTGGCTTTTTCAATCAAAATGTGGTGAGTGAATACAGCCATGAGCAAGCCGTTGCCGATGGTGTCAACGTGGGTAATGAAGTGTATTTGATTAATACCAAAATCAGCACCGAAGGCGGCAAATTCAAAGCAGAAGAATTGGTGGAACACCGTGAACGCACCACACGCCGCAAACGCTGGCAACAGCAAGACAGCGATGAGGCTTATAGTGCCAAACAGCTGGATCGGGATATTGTTAACCCTAGCCAAATCCGCACCATTATCCGCACCTTTCGCGACCATTTACCGGTGATGTTCCCCAACCGTCAAGAAGTGCCAAAAACCCTGATTTTCGCCAAAAACGACAGCCACGCGGATGACATCATCAAAATGGTGCGAGAAGAATTTGGGCAAGGGAACGAGTTTTGCAAAAAAATCACTTATCGCGCCAAAGAGGATACCTTAGACGAACAAGGCAACATCATTGAAAAAGGCGAAGAGCCAAAAACGATTTTGTCCAATTTTCGCTACAGCCCCAACCCACGCATTGCCGTTACCGTCGATATGATCGCCACTGGTACAGACGTTCGCCCCTTGGAATGCCTGCTATTTATGCGAGATGTGAAAAGCCGCAATTATTTTGAGCAAATGAAAGGACGAGGCACACGCACGCTGGATAAAGAAGGCTTACAAAAAGTCAGCCCTTCCGCTCCTTCAGCCAAAACCCATTATGTGATTGTTGATGCCATTGGTGTCACCAAATCGCTGAAAACCGCCAGCCAACCACTCGACACCAAACGCACGGTGAGTTTTGCTGATTTAGGAAGAGCGGTAGTTTTTGGCGGTGCATTTGACAGCGATAGCATTAGCTCACTGGCCGCACGCCTTGCTCGAATCAATAAACAACTTGACGAAGAACAACAGCAACAGATCAGCAAAATCACAAACGGCGTGCCATTATCGCAACTGGTGAAAGACCTCTTTCACGCCATTAATGCCGATGAAATTCATCAGGCAGCCTGTGAACAAGAAGGCATTTCTGCTGACGGCACGCCGTCTGAAAAAACCATTTTGCATATCCAAAAACAACGGGTAAAAACCGCCACCCAACCGCTTTCAATGGAACTCATCACCGCCTTAGATGAAATCCGCAAGCAAAACGAACAAAAAATAGACCACGAACTCGATGAAATCACCCACGTTGGCTGGGCGGAAAACGACCAAGCCCTCACCCAGCATTTTGCCGACTGGATTGCCGAACACAAAGACGAAATCACCGCATTGCAAATTTTTTACAGCCAGCCTTATCAACGCCAAGCCTTAAGCCTCGCGATGATCAAAGAGCTGGCAAACACCATTAAACAAGCCAAGCCCCACCTTGCCGTTAGCCACATTTGGCAAGCCTATGCCCGCTTGGACAAAGTGAACGACCAGCCTGAAAACGAACTCACCGCCTTAGTGAGCCTGATTCGCCGTGTGGTAGGCATTGATGAAATCATTACGCCATTTGCCAAAACCGTACGCAAAAACTTCCAAAAATGGACATTTGAACACAACCGCCGAGCTGGTAAACCACTCACTGAAGAACAAATGCAATGGCTGACGATGATACGAGATCACCTCATCACCTCCTTTGCCATCGCAGAAAACGACTTTGAACTCACCCCTTTTAACCAACACGGCGGCTTAGGGCAAGTCTATGATGTATTAAGCGAAATCGCTGCCAACGACCAAGATTTTTACGCCCTGCTCAATGAGATTAACCAACAATGGATCGCTTAATTATTTTGTAAATCAAAAAGTACTCAAAATGAGTAACAAGCAGTTTTGTTATTCATCCGTGATGAATAAGGTTTTTTGTTAATCAAAATTATCAAAATATGGTTGGCAAACTTGCTTGTTACGCATAAATGAGTGATAATAGACTTTATTAATCATTTTCACCTATTTTTGAGTAACAAAATGCTCAACACCTTGGATTTTTCAAAAGCAGTGGATTATCACTATGATCGATTTCCACCCCAGACCTTGGACTATAACCGCCTAATGGCAAGCCTGCTCAGTGCTACCGATGCACTGGCTCGCTACGACCAAATGCTCAAAAATCTGCACAACAGTGAGATTTTGCTTGCCCCCTTGCGTAATCAAGAAGCCATTATTTCATCGCGAATGGAAGGAACGATCAGTACACTGGATGAGATTTTGCAGTATGAGGCGGATTTTGCCGAAAATGAAATGCCCAGCGAAGTGCGTTCTGACATCATCGAAACCGTGCTGTATCAACGCGCCTTAAAAAATGCCCAACGTGCGATGAAAGAGGGCTACCCTTTAAGTAAATCGCTCATCAAAACCTTGCACCAACAATTGCTTTCTTCGGGGCGGGGGGGGGGGGGGG
>NZ_JPXY01000040.1:0-22689 GCF_000771895.1 Gallibacterium genomosp. 2 | reverse complement strand
TTTTCGCTTTCAGAACGAACTTACTATGCCCGGAGAAAGCGACAAGCTAAGCCCAATAAGCATTGAGGATTGGCGGTAGAGATAAAGGCATTATTTGATGAAAGTCGTGGTTCAGCCGGAAAGCGGACGCTAAAAGCGAGCTTAAAAAGCAAAGGCATTGAGGTAGGATTAGCCTTGATTCGACAGCTGATGAAACAGCAAGGATTAGTCAGTAAACAGCCACAAAAACGTTGGCGGACAGGCACGTCAGAGCAAGCGTCCACGTTGTTTACTAATGTGTTAAATCGGCAATTTAGTCCAGTCGCTGACACAACGGTGTTATGCGGTGATACCACCTATTTGAAGGTACAGGGGGAATGGCATTATTTAGCAATCGTGATGAACCTGGCGCAGCGTCAAGTGGTTGGTTGGCGATTGCAGAAACAGCACGATTCAACGTTAGTGGTGGAGGCATTAAATCATGCGATGCTGACAACAGAAAGAACGAGGAAGATGTTGTTTCACTCAGACCAAGGCAGTATTTATGGGAGTGAGTCATTTATACGATGTGTGAAACAGCATGGTTTGATACAAAGTATGAGTCGTCGGGGAAATTGTTGAGATAATGCACCGATGGAACGCTGGTTTAGGAGTTTTAAATATGAATGGATGTTAAAAGGCGGTTATTCTTCATTAGATGAAGCCAAGGAAGACATTAAACAGTATGTGTTTTACTATAACAGGGTGAGACCGCATGGCTATAATCAAGGATTACCGCCAGTTTTAGCGAAAAAACCTATTAGGGACTGCTGATTTAGTGGATCACTACAGTTATCAAAGAATATGTTCGTTATTACAATGAGGAAAGAATACAATTAAAATTAAATGGACTGAGCCCTGTTCAATACAGAATTCAGTCCTTAAAATAACAGTCTAACTTTTCGGGGTCAGATCAAAAAGTGGTGGTTTTTTATTGGGAAAATTAGTTGTTGCAGCTTTCACAAGCAGCAGTAAACATCCATACTAATTTTTCTTGCTCTTTGATGTAGTCGCTCATTTGTGAAGCAGTGCCTTCATCATCTGCATCAGCGGCTAAGGCTAAGATTTCACGTTGTTGTTTTAACAAGGTTTTGAAACCGTTTAACGTGCCACTCAAACAATCTTGCGCCGCACTTACGCCTGTATGTTCTTCAATTAAAGATTTAGTTAAATACTCACTGAACGCATTGCTTGGTGTGTAGCCTAAAGTCAAAATACGCTCTGCGATTTCGTCCACTTTAACCACTAAATCATCATAAATTTCTTCAAATTTTGCGTGTAATTCAAAGAAGTTCACTCCTTTAATGTTCCAGTGATAACCGCGCACGTTCATATAAAATACTTGGTAAGTAGCAAGTAAGTTATTGAGTTCTTGTGCTAATTTTTCTGAAGTGGCTTTGTTTAAACCGATATTTGTTGCCATAATATGTTCTCCTCTGTTTTGTTGAGAACATAATAGAGATTAATTCCTTACAGATAAAATGGATATAAATGATAGATTTGATAGTTTAAAGCTATATATAATTAACAATTCAATAGTTTTAAACTTTCAACCAATTTGAAATTACTACCTTACCATATTCCGAAATATAAGATTCTGGATGAAATTGAACACCGTAAATTGATAAATTTCGATGCTGAACTGCCATAATAACGCCCTCATCATCAATTGCGGTAATTTCTAATTCTGATGGAAAACGTTCTGTAGAAACTGCCCACGAATGATAAAGCCCGATTTGAAATTGGGCTGGTAAACCTGCAAATAAAGATGATTTTTCCTGCAACACGTTGATTTTTCTCGCTTGCCCGTGTCGCACTTGCGGTAAATTATACAACTTTGCACCAAAAAACTGGCACAAGGTTTGATGCCCAAGACAAACCCCTAAAATCGATTTGCTATGCTGATAGCGTTCCAACATCGCAAACAGTTGTGGATAAGCATTCGGCACATCAGGGCCGGGGGAAATCAAAATATGGCTGAAATTGTCCACTTCATCAAGGTTTAGCTGTTCCACATTCACCACAGAAAACGGCACGTCAAATTGACGAATTAAATCCACTAAATTATAGGTAAAAGAATCGTGATTATTGATAATTAATAAATTTGTGTTCATCTCAGGGATTCACTACAATGACCAAAATGTTTGTTATCTTACTTGATTCATCGCCCTTATGCCATTTAATCACTTTGTGCAACAAGCCAACCATTTAGGTGCGCAACGCACGCCCTTTTTCTTTTTGATTGATTTTGAACAGCAAAAGCCCATCATTTGCCCTCTTGAACAATGTGCAGAGCAAGGCATTTGGTTTGAATTTGCCAGCCAAAATAATCTTGCAACGGCACAAAAAGCTCCCCCTAAACAGCCCTTTAAGCTAGAAAAATTTCCCATTGATTTCGCTACTTATCAGCAAGGTTTTGAGATTGTGCAACAGGCGTTACAGCAAGGAAATTCCTATTTGCTTAATCTCACTTATGCCACGCCGATTGCGATAAATTACGATCTCAATACGCTGTTTTATGCCACACAAGCGAAATATAAGCTCTTGTTTAAGCAAGAATGTATCTGTTTTTCCCCTGAACCTTTCGTGAAAATCACACATAACCAAATTTTCACTTATCCAATGAAAGGCACGATTAACGCCAACTTGCCTGATGCAGAGAATCAATTACTCAATTGCGAAAAAGAGCAACGGGAACACTACACCATTGTGGATTTAATGCGTAATGATCTGGCTATTGTAGGGCAAAATGTGCAAGTAAAGCGTTTTCGTTATTTAGAAAAAATTTTTACCGAACGTGGTGCAATCTGGCAAACAAGTTCTGAAATTTGTGCCGATCTTAAGGAAAACTGGCAAGCACATATTGGCACAATGCTCAGCCAGCTTTTACCCGCTGGATCAATCAGCGGTGCGCCAAAAGAAAAAACTGTCGCCACCATTCAACAAGCCGAATTGGCACCACGAGGCTATTACACCGGCGTGTTTGGTATTTTTAACGGCGAAAGCCTGGAAAGTGCGGTGGCAATTCGCTTTATTTCTCAGCAAAGCGGAAACTATGCTTTCCACAGTGGCGGCGGCATTACTATTCAAAGCCAAGCAGAGCAAGAATACCAAGAGTTATTGGAGAAAATTTATGTTCCACTTAAATATCAGGAAGGTGAAAAATAATGAATTTTCCTCTGTTTGAAACCCTGTGCATTGAAAAGGGACAAGTGCAAAATCTTACCCTGCACCAACAGCGTTATGAAAATAGCCTACGTGAATTTTATGCTAACCAACCTTATAAAATTTTTTCCTTAGAAAAAATTCTGCAAAAAAACACCACACTTTGGGCGAACAACCAAAGTCCGATTATCCGCTGCCGCATCGATTACAATGCTACGCAATATCGCCTGCAATGTTTTCCCTATCAACGCAAAGTCTACCAACGCTTTCAACCCGTGATTTGCGATGATATTGACTACCACCTCAAATACAGCGACCGAACCATTTTCAACGAATTACTGAAACAAAAAGGCGATTGCGATGAGATTATGATTATCAAAAATGGTAAGATAACGGATTGCTCCATTGGTAATCTGGTGTTACGCCAAGGCTCACAATGGTTTACCCCAGACAGTCCACTATTAATTGGCACCCAACGCACAAAACTATTACAAGAAAATAAAATTATTGAGATAAAAATCTCAATATCAGACTTGCCTCTATATGAAGAAATACGATTAATAAATGCGCTAAATCCACTATAAATCAAATTTTGATACAAACAACATAACATCTAAACCAGTCCTTATTTTTCATACTGTTATATATTTATTACCCGTTAGCTTTAATGTATTTAAATATTATTTTTCAAAAATAAGATCTCAATCACACTTTTTTAAAAGAAATAAATTGAAAATAACATCATTAACATTAGTATAACAATAGAAATCCCACTTATTTAGCGAGGTTATTTTATGCAATTATTTTTGAGCATTTTTCCTATTGTTCTTCTGATCTATTTAATGGTAAAACGCAATGCATTACCTTCTTACGTGGCTCTTCCTTGGATAGCTGTTGTTGTTTTAATCATACAGTTTATTTTCTTTGGAACAGATATTTCTACAGTAAGTGCAAATATTGCATCAGCATTGATTGCAGTTCAAACACCAATTACTGTGATTTTTGGTGCAATTTTATTCAACCATTTCTCTGAAGTTTCAGGTGTTACTAATACATTGCGCAAATGGTTGGCGAATATTAATCCAAATCCTGTAGCACAAATTATGATTATTGGTTGGGCTTTCGCTTTTATGATTGAAGGTGCAAGTGGTTTTGGTACGCCGGCTGCTATTGCTGCACCAATTCTTGCCGGATTAGGATTTGCTCCCTTAAAAGTTGCGATGCTCACTCTTGTAATGAATTCCGTTCCGGTTTCTTTCGGCGCAGTGGGAACACCAACTTGGTTCGGATTCGGTCCGTTAAATTTAACAGACACACAGATCCTAGAGATCGGTTCAATGACTGCAATTATTCACTCTGTTGCAGCATTAATTATCCCTTTAATGGCATTACGTTTAATCGTTGACTGGAAAGAAATCCGTCAAAATATTTTATTTATCTACATCAGCATTCTAGCTTGTGTCATTCCTTACTTTCTATTAGCACAAGTTAACTACGAATTTCCATCTTTAGTTGGTGGTGCACTCGGTTTGTTAATTTCAATTTTAGTTGCTAATAAAGGCATTGGTTTAGCAAAAGCTGAAAACACTTTGGATGATAAAGCAGTCAGCTATAACCAAGTAATTAAGGCTCTATTGCCTACCGGTCTTCTTATTGCCATTCTTATCATTACACGCTTACAGCAATTACCATTCAAAGCAATGATGAACGATGCAACTACTTGGTTTGGAATCCAATTAGGCTCACTTGGTTTGTTTGAAGTCAGCCACGGATTGATTTTCAGCTTAAAAAATATCTTCGGTACATCTGTTTCAGCAAGCTATAAGTTACTTTATGTTCCAGCATTAATTCCATTTGTGGTAACCGTATTAATTTCTATTCCACTGTTTGCACTTTCTGCATCTAAAACCAAAGGTATTTTTATGAGCAGTCTTAAACAGACTCGTAATCCATTCTTAGCATTGGTTGGTGCATTAATTATGGTTAATTTAATGTTAGTCGGTGGTGATAATTCAATGGTGAAAATTATTGGTAAGAGTTTCGCTGCTGCAACCGGAGAATATTGGACACTATTCGCCTCCTATTTAGGTGCAGTTGGTGCTTTCTTCTCAGGTTCAAATACAGTATCCAACCTCACTTTTGGTAGTGTTCAACTTTCTACAGCGGAATTGACCGGATTATCAGCGACACTTGTGCTTGCCTTACAATCTGTTGGTGGTGCAATGGGTAATATGGTTTGTATCAACAATATCGTTGCCGTATGTTCTGTGTTGAATATTACAAATAAAGAAGGAACAATTATTAAGAAAACTGTTGTTCCAATGATAGTGTACGGTATTATTGCAGCACTTGTTGCCATATTGCTGCTCAGTTAACCGATACCTTAACTGCTATTTTTAATCTCAACCGGCATTTTGTCGGTTGAGCCTTTCATTTAATTGGAGTGCTTATGAAAGTTAATTTTTATGTAACTTGTATTGGCGATGCAGTAAAAGCAAATGTTGCCAAACAAAGTGTCTTATTATTAGAAAAACTCGGTTGTGAAATTATCTTTTTAGAAAAACAGGGATGTTGTGGGCAACCTGCAACTAATGGCGGTTTTGTTAAAGATGCCATTCCAGGAATGAAAAATCTGATTGAAACCTTTGAAGTGAATGATTTTCCTATTGTCGCCCCTGCCGGATCCTGCGTTGCTTCCATCAAAAATTATCCTGAATATCTTAAAGATGAACCAAAATGGGCAGAACGTGTGCAAAAAGTGGCTGCCCGTTTTTATGACTTAACCGATTTTATTGTCAATCAACTTGGCATCACCAACGTTGGGGCTAAATTGCCGGGCAAAGCGGTTTATCATCCGTCTTGTAGCCTATTCCGTAAACTCAATATCAAAGAAGAGCCGTTAAAATTATTAGAAAATGTTGAAGGCTTGGAACTTCTTCCTATTAAAAATCAAACCACTTGTTGTGGCTTCGGCGGTACATTCTCGGTAAAAATGTCGCAAATTTCCGGCGAAATGGTTAAAGAAAAAGCAAAACATATTCAAGAAGTGGAGCCGGATTATCTAATCGGTGCCGATGTCAGCTGTTTAATCAATATTGGCGGTCGTTTAAAACGTGAAGGCAGCGCAATCAAAGTACTGCATATCGCTGAAGTATTAATGTCCAAATAGGAGAAAAAGATGACTATTCAGACAACAGATTTAGCCTTTAAGAAACACGTTCAGGAAGAATTAGGCAATGAAATTATGCGTCAAGCGGTTGTGATGGCGCAGGAGCGTATCGGTGCCAATCGACAAAAAATGGTCGATGATCTCGGGCATTGGGAAGAGTGGCGTGAACAGGCAAAAGAGATTAGAAATCACGTTCTAGAAAATTTAGATGCCTATCTGTATCAATTATCTGAAAAAGTGACTGCCAACGGCGGACACGTCTTTTTTGCACAGACCGCGGAAGAAGCCAATCACTATATTCAACAGCTCGCCTTGCAAAACAATGTGAAAAAAGTGGTGAAATCGAAATCAATGGTAACGGAAGAGATTGGTTTAAATCACGTTTTAGAAGCGGATGGCATTAAAGTGATTGAAAGCGATCTGGGTGAATATATTTTGCAATTAGCCGGCGATAAACCTTCTCACATTGTCGTGCCTGCTATTCATCGTGATCGCTATCAAATCCGAGATATTCTCAAAGAAAAATTGGGTTATCAAGGCGATGCTACACCTGAAGATATGACCCTTTTTATTCGTGAAAAAATCCGTCAAGATTTCTTAAGTGCAGATATGGGCATTAGCGGTTGTAACTTCGCTATTCCGGAAACCGGCAGTCTTTGTTTAGTCACCAATGAAGGCAATTTAAGAATGGTTACCACCGTGCCTAAAATCCACGTTGCCGTAATGGGAATGGAGCGTATTGCGCCGACTTTCCAAGAGGCGGAAATTCTGATTACAATGTTGGCTCGCAGTGCGGTTGGTGCCAAATTGACCAGTTATAACACTTGGCTTACCGGACCGCGCCTTGCCGGTGAAACAGATGGCCCTGAGCAATTTCATCTGGTTATTTTAGACAATGGACGCTCAAAAGCATTAGGTTCAGAATTTAATGATGTTTTACGCTGTATCCGTTGCGGTGCTTGTTTAAACACTTGCCCGGTTTATCGCCAAATTGGTGGTCACAGTTACGGATCTGTTTATCCCGGTCCAATCGGTTCCGTGCTGTCGCCGCTTCTCGGCAATTATCAAGAATTCCACGACTTACCTTATGCCTGCTCGCTTTGTACCGCTTGTAATCAGGTTTGCCCGGTAAAAATTCCTTTAGCAAATTTGTTATTAAAACATCGTACTCATATCGCAGAACAGGGCTTAAATCCAACAGCAGAAAAAATTTCGGTGAAAGCCTTTACCTTTGCCAATAGCCACCCTGCATTATGGAAAGTCGGTATGAATATTGGTGCTAAAGTAATGAAAGCAACCGTTAAGAATGGTAAAGCACCTTTGAATATTGGTGTTATCGGCGAGTGGACAAATACCCGCGATTTACCGGATGCTGACGGTGAAAGTTTCCGTAGCTGGTTTAAAAATAGAAATAATGGATAAGGAGTCCCTATGTTAGATCAACAAAATCGTTCACAATTTTTGTCACAACTGGCAAAGCAGTTAGGGCGACCTCTTCGTACTGAAGTTGTTGGCACTTATCCTAAAGTTAATGATTATCCAGAAACCCGTTTTACCGATCTTTCTGAAAAAGAGCGTTATCAAGCGTTTATCAATACCGCAAAAGATATGTTGGTGGATGTAGTATTATCTACAGCAAAAGAAGCACACACTGACATTATCAAAATTTGTGAAAAATATAACGGTGGTAATATTGTATTGAATAATGACGAACGTCTAAAACAATATCAGATCACTCAAGCAGTACAACAACAATACAATACCCATATTTGGGCTGAATCAAGTAACGAAAACCTTGAATTTAGCAAAAACGCAAATATTGGAATTGTGTTTGCAGAATATGGGCTAATTGAATCAGGCGGAATTGTACTTTATTCTTCACCGAATAATGGTCGTTCTGTTAGTTTATTACCTCCAATTTCTGTCGTTGTATTAAAACGTTCCACTATCCAACCACGCATTACTCAAATCGCAAAAGTGCTACATCAAAAAGCGGAGCAAGGCGAACGTATGCCATCTTGCATAAATATTATTTCCGGCCCCAGTGCAACGGCAGATATTGAATTAGTGAAAGTGGTTGGTGTTCACGGTCCAATAAAAGTAGTTTATTTATTGATTGATGATGTAGAAAAATAAATCCATTTCAAAAAGGCAGATTAACCAATCTGCCTCTCCAAAGGTGATATTACTCGTGGCAATGTGGTTTAGCAAAAGTACAAATGCAATGTTTTTTGGCAGCAATGATATAAAATCTTAAGAAGATAAAGGTAGCCTTGGTGTTATGAGCTGTATTGTATATTCTATTGGAAATAAAGGGCTTCATAACTTCCGCAGTAATCAGATGATAAAGATAAGTGAAAAACAACATTGAGCTAATACTCCTGTTTTTTCTCAATTTTTCCTTTTTGAGTAGAGCCAATAATAAAAAACAAACCTACGATGAAATCATAGGTTTGTTAGCAATCTGAAGTTTATCAAATGATATACCTGACTTTATGTAAATAATTGATTATAATCTATGAAATTTGGCTAAGATCATTAATGATAATGTCGTAATAACAATTGAGATCACAGCATACATATAAACACCATCCCACTGCCAAACATTTTTAATCATGACTACCGGAACTCCCGCCAATGCTGCCCCAACATAACTAAATAGACCTCTAAAACCCGTAACAGAACCCGCAGCATCTTTGTGCGTTACATCCAAACAGCCTACAGCAAATAACATATGTGGACCATATAATGCAAATCCCATAATAGCAAATAATCCAGCAGTCAAAACATAAGAACTATCTTGAACTACAGGAACCAAAATAATAGATGCACATAACATCAATGCAAACATCAAACCTGTCATCCAACGATTACTTCGAAATAAAAAATCTGATAAGTAACCTGCAATTAACCCACCAGCTAATCCACCAGCTTCAAACCAAGTAATAATTGAGTTAGCTTTCACTAAATCCCATCCCTGCACTTGAACATAATAAATTTGAGGCCAATCATTTAAAATTGTACGTGCAATATAAACACAGAGATCTCCAACTATAATGACCCAAACAAGCGGATTTTTTAAAATATATTTAAAGAAAATTTCCCAAAAGCCTAAATGAGATGGACTCGCTTTCACCTGAGCCATTTCAGAAGCATCATTCCGCCACTCTCCAACAGGGGGTAGGCCTTCTGAACCAGGGCGATCCTTAATAAATATTAAAGCCAAAATCCCCATAACAATTGAAATTACACCTGGTACATAGAAACCCATTTTCCAACTTCCACTTAACATTATTGCGTAACTAGTTAATAGTGGGGCTAAGCTACCACCGATATTATGAGCAGCTTCAACAATGGCCCACCAACGCCCACGTTCATTTTTTGAGAACCAAGAAGCCATAATTTTAGCCATCGGAGGAAAACTTGTTCCTTGCAGAATAGCATTCAATGCATACAAAATATAAAAAGCAGTGATACTATCAGAAAAACCAAATAAGAGATTAATAACACCAATGCCGATCAGTGCTGGGCCAGTCATTGCTCTTGGATTTACTTTATCAACAACCATTCCTCCAACAAATTTCATTGAGCCATAAAGAATGTAAAATAATGTTGACATCACTGCAAAATGCTCTGCCGTTAAAGCAGTTTGCTCAAGCATCATTGGCGCAGCAGCCGCAAAATTTTTTCGTGTTAAATAAAACACCGCATAAGAAAGAAAAACTGCGGTTACAATTTCTATTCTAAATTTACGATATACTCGATCAACTTCATTGGGACTTCTTGTAACTGGTATATCAGGCTGATTAAATAACCATTTTTTAATATTCATAAAAAATTCCTTATTTTGCTATTTGAAATAGAAGACCTTTGAATAACAACAAGATATTCAGCTCGTAAATAAAGAAAAAGTGAGAATAGCTACTGATTACTTCTCTTTCTCTATTCAATCAAATCATACTACAAATATTTTAGTCGTTGATACAACTGTTTAAATTTTTCATATTTGCTTCTATATTGCTGAAATTTTTGGTGATTCGGTAAATAACGAGCCTCCAGTTCAAGCGGGGGACAGAATGTAGCAACATCTTGTTCCGGATGCAATGCCATTTGTGCTAATTTAGCTGCACCAAGTGCTGGGCCGATATCGCCACCAACACGATACTCAAAGGTCATTCCACTAATATCGGCAAGCAGTTGTCGCCAAAAATGGCTTTTCGCACCGCCTCCAATCAACATAATATTATCTGCTTTAATACCGCTTTCGTGTAAAACCTCAATACCCTCCGTTAAGGCAAAACTCACCCCTTCCACTACTGCTCTTGCCATTTCCGCTTGTGTTGTATCGTGATGCAATCCCCAAAAAACGCCACTAGCATAAGGATCATTATGCGGTGTTCTCTCTCCGGAAAGATAGGGTAAAAATAAAACCTGTTTACTGCTTTCCGCCCGTTCCGCCAAAGCGAAAAATTCAGCAATATCATTGATACCTAATGCTTTGTTCGCCCAATCAATACAGGAAGCGGCACTTAACAGCACTGACATTAAATGCCAACGATTCGGTAAGGCGTGACAAAAACTATGTACCGCTTTTGCCGGATTACTTAAAAAGCTATCGGTAACAACAAAATAAACACCGGATGTACCTAATGACAACATCGCTTGTCCCGATTTATGTAGACCTACACCAATCGCTCCAGCTGCATTATCGCCACCGCCGGCAACAACCGGTACTGATTGCATATTCCATTGTTGTGCCAATTCAGGCAATAGATAACCACTAATTTCATTACCCTCTTGCAATTTAGGCATCTGTTGTTCGCTAAGATGACACGCCGATAATAAAGCCTCACTCCATTTACGCGCACCGACATCCAACCACATCGTGCCTGCCGCATCAGACAGATCACTCACATATTCACCAGTCAGTAAAAAGCGTAAATAATCTTTTGGTAACAATACTTTAGCAATCTTATTGAAGACTTCCGGTTCGTTTTTTTCAATCCATTTTAATTTAGGTGCAGTAAATCCCGGCATCATCAAATTTCCGGTAATTTGACGAGAATTCGGTACGGCTTGTTCCAATTCCTGACATTCTGCAAAACTACGCCCATCATTCCATAAAATCGCCGGATATAATACCTGATTATGCTGATCCAACATTACCGCACCGTGCATTTGTCCGGTCAAGCCGATCGCCTTAACAGCAGAAAGATCCTGTTGTTGCGATAATTGTGTTAAACATTGTTGCAACGCCTGCCACCAATCTTCCGGATCTTGCTCCGACCACAGCGGCTGACGGCGGGTTACAGTTAATAATGCAGAAGTGGTCGCAATAATTTGTTGCTGTTCATTCAGTAATACTATTTTGATACCAGATGTCCCTAAATCAATGCCGAGATACATAATCGTCCCCTAATACCGTTTTTATTTAACTAAAAAAATTAAGGGTACGATAAAAAGTACCCTTAATTCCTAATCTATTTATAAATATATGAATTTACAATATTTTCCAACATTTCTTGACGACCTGAAACTGGTTTTGGTGCAATTTCATTGTTCATTATGTATTCAGCAAGATCTGCTAATGAAAGTTTACCTTTCAGAATATCCTGACCGAATTGAGTATTCCATCCAGCATAACGTTCATCTTTTAATACTTGTAAACGATCATTTTCAATCATATCCGCTGCAATCAATAGTGAATGAGCCAACACATCAATTCCACCAATATGTGCGTGCATTAAATCATAACGATCAATACTTTGGCGTCGAATCTTCGCATCAAAGTTAAAACCACCAGTGCCTAATCCACCTGCCTTCAAAATTTCATAAATCACTAATGCATTTTCTTCAACACTGTTCGGGAATTGATCAGTATCCCAGCCTAATTGTGCATCACCTCTATTTGCATCAATTGAACCTAAAATACCTAAAGCAGCTGCAGTTGCCACTTCGTGTTGGAAAGTATGCCCAGCTAAAGTTGCGTGATTTGCTTCAATGTTCACTTTAATTTCATTTTCTAAACCAAATTGTTTTAAGAAGCCGTAGACTGTCGCCACATCATAATCATATTGATGTTTTGTCGGTTCTTGTGGTTTAGGTTCAATTAATAATGTACCTTTAAAACCGAGTTTATGTTTATTTTCCACCACAAGTTGCATAAAGCGCCCTAATTGTTCACGTTCACGTTTCAAATCAGTATTAAGAAGTGTTTCATACCCTTCACGACCACCCCACAACACATAATTTTCACCACCTAATTTCTGTGTTGCTTTCATCGCATTGAAAACTTGTGTTGCTGCGCAAGCAAACACTTCCGGATTAGGATTGCTGGCTGCACCAGACATATAACGTTTATTGGTAAAACAATTTGCAGTACCCCATAATAATTTAATACCGGTTTCTTCCTGTTTTTGAGCCAATAAATCTACAATAGTAGAAAAATTATAAACATATTCTTTAAATGAATTGCCTTCCGGTGCAATATCCACATCGTGGAAACAGTAATATGGAACACCCAATTTTTTAATAAATTCAAATGCAATATTCGCTTTTTCTTTTGCCGCATCTAATTCTGTCGGATTTTTTTGCCAAGGACGATCCAATGATGCTGTACCGAACATATCAGTACCGTTCCAACAGAAAGTATGCCAATAACAAACTGCCAAACGAAGATGTTCTGCCATTGTCTTGCCTAAAACAACACGATTTGCATCATAAAAACGATAAGCGAACGGATTAGTTGATTGTGTACCTTCATATTTTACTTGGTCAATTTGATCGAAATATGTTGTCATTTTTTATTCTCCTTGCTGGGTTAATTAAATTAATGAGCAAAGAGTAAAACCGAAAAATATCTCCTTCAATTACGTTATTTCTTTTTGCTATTTAGATAATTGTTTTTTGTGATAAAGCTCACATTCTTGTTTTACCTCACAATTTTTCAATATTGTGAGAGTTATCACAGAAACGAAAAAACGTAATCGAAAAACAAAATTTATAAATTGTTCTACCTACTGAAATTAGCAATAGTAATAACCGTTGTATTCCTAATCCTTTTAAATTACGAGGTGAATCATATGAAATTGAAAAAAACTTTATTATCCGTTGCACTTATTTTGGGTTGTATGAGTGGAATATCAAATGCTAAAGATTTAACTATTGGAATGTCTATTGATGATTTACGTTTAGAACGCTGGCAAAAAGACAGTTCAATCTTCAGCAAGAAAGCAGAAGAATTAGGTGCAAAAGTATTTGTACAATCCGCAAATGGTGATGATGCAGTTCAAATTTCGCAAATCGAAAATATGATTAATAGAAATGTCGATGTATTAGTCATTATTCCTCATAACGGCGATGTATTAAGTAATGTTATTGAAGAAGCCTCACGTTCAGGAATTAAAGTTCTTGCTTATGATCGTTTAATAAATAATGCCAATATTGATTTTTATGTTTCATTTGATAATGAAAAAGTGGGGGAATTACAGGCATCAAGTTTGGTGGAATTAAAACCTAGCGGAAATTATTTTTTAATGGGTGGCTCACCTGTTGATAATAATGCAAAACTCTTCCGAAAAGGTCAAATGAAGATTATTCAACCTTTAGTAGATAAGGGTGATATTAAAATTGTCGGAGATCAATGGGTTGATTCTTGGCTTCCTGAAAAAGCATTACAAATTATGGAAAATGCTTTAACTGCCAATAACAACAAAATTGATGCCGTTGTTGCTTCCAATGATGCAACTGCCGGTGGTGCAGTACAAGCGTTACAAGCACAAGGTTTAGCTGGGAAAGTAGTGATTTCTGGACAAGACGCAGACCTTGCTGGGATTAAACGTATTGTTGCTGGCACACAAACTATGACTGTTTATAAACCAATTAGTAAATTGGCAAATGCAGCTGCTGAAATTGCCGTTAAATTAGGAAAAAATGAAAAAATCGAAAGCAATGCAGTATTAAATAATGGTCTTAAAGATGTACCTTCATATTTATTAACTCCTATTGTTGTAACTAAAGATAATATTGATGAAACTGTTATTAAAGATGGTTTTCACACTAAAGAAAGTGTTTATAAGTAATTATTTTTGAGGGAGTTTTCTCCCTCATTTTATTTTAAGGTGGTTTCTATGGACGTATTATTAGAAATGAAAGAAATAGTGAAAAAATTCGGCGATGTTAAGGCGCTAGATAATATCTCTATTTCTGTTTCTCCCGGAGAAATACTTTCTCTTTGTGGAGAAAATGGTTCCGGAAAATCAACACTAATGAAGGTTCTTTGTGGTATTTATCCTTATGGCGATTACGAAGGAGATATTTATTTTTCTGGTGAATTGCTAAAGTCAAAAAATATTAAAGATACAGAGAGTAAAGGTATTGCAATCATTCACCAAGAGCTTGCTTTAGTAAAAAATATGACCATTATGGATAATATTTTTCTTGGTAATGAAATTACTAAATATGGTATTGCTGATGAAAATGAAATGTACCTTCGCTGCCAAAAAATGTTATCTCAAGTACAATTAAATGTTGATCCCTATACTGTAGTGAATGAGTTAGGTTTAGGCGAACAACAATTAGTTGAAATAGCAAAAGCACTAAATAAAAATGTACGTTTATTAATTTTAGATGAGCCAACAGCTTCCCTCACTGAAAAAGAAACTGATATTCTGCTTGATCTTATTCGTAATTTAAAAGCGCATAATATCGCTTGTATTTATATTTCCCATAAATTAAATGAAGTAAAAGCAATTTCCGATAAAATTTGTGTTATTCGTGACGGTACACATATCGGTACTCGTTCAGCAAAAGAGATGAGTGAAGACGATATTATTACAATGATGGTTGGTCGTGAGATTACTTCGTTATATCCGCACGAAAATCACGATATTGGTGAAGAAATTCTATCAGTAAACAATCTGACTGCTTGGCATCACGTCAATACTCATATTAAACGTGTAGATAATATCAGTTTCCAATTACACAAAGGTGAAATTCTTGGTATTGCCGGTTTAGTCGGTTCAGGCAGAACTGAAATCGTTCAATGCATTTTCGGTGCATATCCCGGTAAATTCCAAGGTGAATTTAAACTTAACGGTGAAACTGTAAAACATAATAGCTGCGCCGATGCGATTAAAAACGGTATTTTTATGGTGCCAGAAGATCGCAAGCGCCACGGAATTATCCCGATTATGGGAGTGAATAAAAATATCACCTTATCTGCCCTAGCAAAATATTGTCACGCCAACGTGATTAATGAAGCGTTGGAAGAAACCATCATTCAACAATCTATTCAGGAATTAAAAGTAAAAACACCTAGTCCCGACCTTGCAATTGCCCGTTTAAGCGGTGGTAACCAACAAAAAGCAATTTTAGCCAAAGCATTATTACTTAATCCTAAAATTCTGATTCTCGATGAACCGACTCGTGGTATTGATGTTGGTGCAAAATATGAAATTTATAAATTAATCAATGAATTAGCTAAGAAAGGTGTTGCT
This sequence comes from Gallibacterium genomosp. 2, assembly GCF_000771895.1. Taxonomy (NCBI): domain Bacteria; kingdom Pseudomonadati; phylum Pseudomonadota; class Gammaproteobacteria; order Pasteurellales; family Pasteurellaceae; genus Gallibacterium; species Gallibacterium genomosp. 2. The sequence goes on along the minus strand of NZ_JPXY01000040.1, from coordinate 6,840 downwards.
ATTATCGTCATTTCATCTGAATTACCGGAAGTGTTAGGTATCAGTGATCGTGTTTTAGTAATGCATCACGGAAAATTAAAAGGCAATTTAATTAATCATCAACTTACGCAAGAAAAAGTAATGGAAACCGCACTCAAGGAGTAGTCTATGAAAAACCTAAAATCCATTAATTTACAAGTGTATATTATGCTAATTGCGATTATCGTAATTATGCTGTTTTTCTCTTTTGCAACTGATGGTGCTTACCTTAGTGCAAGAAATATTTCTAATCTATTACGCCAAACCTCAATCACAGGTATTCTCGCAATTGGGATGCTTTTTGTCATTATTGCGGCTGAAATCGACCTTTCTGTCGGTTCACTGATGGGATTACTCGGAGGTTTTGCGGCTATTACTAACGTCTGGTGGGGCTGGCCTTTGCCTACAACCATTTTAGCTACATTGATTTTAGGTTTAATCTTCGGTGTTTGGAACGGTTATTGGGTTGCATATCAACGCGTACCTTCATTCATTGTTACCCTTGCTGGATTACTCGCTTTCCGTGGAATTTTAGTCGGGATGACTAACGGCTCCACAGTCTCTCCAACCAGCCAATCAATGAATTTGATCGGTCAAGCTTATATTCCAGATATTTTCGGCTTAACCATCGGTGGTTTAGCAGTATTGGCTTTCATTTTATGGAACAGTCGTCAACGCCACGCTCGACAAAAACTACAGCTTCCAGTGCCAGCATTATCAAAAGATATTCTCACTTATGCTGCACTTGCCGTTTTATTACTAGGTTCAATTTACTTGTTGAATGACTATCGTGGTATTCCATTCCCAGTATTGTTATTGGCGATTCTTGCCGTTATTGGCTACTTTATTTCCAAAAAAACTGCTTTCGGACGCTATATTTACGCGATTGGCGGTAATATTGATGCTGCCAGATTGTCCGGTATCAAAGTAGAAAAAATTAAACTTGCTATCTTTGCAATTAACGGTTTGATGGTTGCGATTGCTGGCTTAATTTTAAGTGCCAGATTAGGTGCCGGCTCGCCATCGGCAGGACAAAATGCGGAATTGGATGCGATAGCCGCTTGTGTTATTGGCGGTGCCAGCCTTGCCGGCGGTGTCGGTAGCATTTTCGGAGTGATTATAGGGGCTTTAATTATCGCTGCATTGGATAATGGTATGAGTATGTTAGACGTTCCAACTTTCTGGCAATATATTGTAAAAGGCGGTATTTTATTACTCGCCGTTTGGGTAGACTCTATCAGCAAGAAAAAAGAGTAATCTTAGCAATAAAAAAATGCGTTGGGTAAATCTCCCAACGCATTTTTTTTGTTATTTTCTTGTTTTTTCTTCTGGAAGAATTAAATTTAAAATTAATGCCAATAATGATCCTACAGTAATGCCTGAACCAAAAATTTCTTTAAAAAATGCTGGTAATTTATCAAGAATTTCCGGTCTGGTGGTAACAGCAAGCCCACAACCGATAGAAATAGCAATAATTAAACCGTTACGCTTTGTTCTTTCCACTTTATCCAACATTTGAATACCAGCAGCAATGATCATCGCAAACATCATCAATCCTGCTCCACCAAGCACAGGTAGTGGAATTGATACAATTAATGCACCGAAGACAGGGAATAATCCGGCTAACACCAGCAATCCGCCGGTCATCGCTACGACATAACGGCTTGCCACACCAGTGAGGGAAATAACACCAATATTTTGTGAGAAAGAGGAAAACGGCGTTGTCGACATAATTGCAGCTAAGGCTGAACCTACCCCATCACAAAGTACACCACGACGTAAATGATCGCCGGTAATTTCAGTTTTTGTCGCATTACCTAAAGCTAAAAAATTACCGCTTGATTCTACAATTGTCACCAGATAAGCAATGCTCATCCCGATAATACCGGAAATTGGAAATGCCAAACCGAAATGTAATGGCTGAGGTAAAGCAAAAATCTGTGCCTGTTTAACGCCATCAAAATTTACCCAACCTAATGCCAACGCTACGCAATATCCGGCAAGCATTCCGATAACAATGGCGGCTGCAGAAAAAATACCTTTTCCCCATTGAACTAAAATTACCACTAATGCCAACACAAAGAATGCCATAATTAAATTTTCCGGAGTAGCATATTGTGGTTCACCGCGTTGACCACCAGCAAACCAATCCACCGCTACTGGAATTAAACTTAATCCAATCATTGTGACCACAGTGCCTGTCACAACAGGTGGAAATAATTTCCGGATAGAAGGCATAAAGAAACTGCCGATAATCATTACTAAAGAACCAACCAGCGATGCACCTAATATTCCGGCAACGCCATCTTCACTAAAGCCAATCGCTAATGCCGCCGCCACAAAAGTAAAGCTGGTTCCCATTACGCTCGGTAAACGAATGCCGATAGGTCCAACACCTAAACATTGAATAATGGTAACAACACCGGAAATCAGCAACGCTGCATTTACCAAAACAATAGTATCTGCGGTCGGTAACTGCAACACATTTCCAATTACCAACGGCACTGCGATAATACCACCTAATGCGGCTAATAGATGTTGTGCCGCTAACAATAAACCTAAACCGAAAGGCGGTTTATCTTCCACGTTAAAAAGGAGCTGATTGTTCATAATTCCTCAAGAGTAATGTAAAAAATGGTTGGGATTATAGACTTGTATTATTTGATAAGCAAACGTTTGCGTAAATTTAATAAAAATAGGTTACTGCGATAGTTTTTAATCTGTATATAATAATCACCTTTAAAGCCATCAAGGAGCAATCATTATGCAACAAAAATTAATCGCTTATAAAACAATGCCTGTTTGGACAGCAAAAACTTTACCGGCAATGTTTCAAGAAAAACACAATACAAAAGTCGGCACTTGGGGACAACTTCGTGTATTGAAAGGAAAACTTAAATTCTATGAACTTACTGAAGAAGGCGAAGTCATTAAAGAACACCTTTTTACAGCAGAAAGCGACATTCCTTTAGTCGAGCCTCAAGCTTGGCATCGTGTTGAAGCCGTTTCTGAAGATCTCGAATGCCAGCTCTCTTTCCTTTGCCGCCCTGCTGATTATTTCAGTAAAAAATATAATATGACAGCTACACATTCTGAAGTGAAAGCTGCCAGCGAAATGCTCTCTCCTTGTAAAGTCTTGGATTTAGGTTGCGGACAGGGGCGTAACAGCCTTTATTTAAGTTTATTGGGTTATGACGTAACCTCTTGGGATCATAATCCGAACAGCCTACAATTTTTGGCAGAAACAGCACAAAAAGAGCAATTAAATATTAAATCTGCACTTTATGATATTAATTCAGCCAACATTCAGGAAAATTATGACTTTATCGTTTCTACCGTTGTTTTTATGTTCCTAAATGCACAAGCGGTGCCGAATATCATTGAAAATATGCAACAACACACTAATGTCGGTGGTTATAATCTGATCGTTGCGGCAATGGATACAGCCGATGTACCTTGCCCAATGCCATTCTCTTTTACCTTTAAAGAAGGTGAATTACGCCGTTATTATCAAGGTTGGGAGTTAGTGAAATATCAAGAAGAGATGGGCGAATTACACAAAACGGATGCAAACGGCAACCGTATTAAAATGAAATTTGTCACAATGTTGGCAAAGAAAACCGCTTAATTCTACTTGAGAATTTTCACATTTTGCCAAGCGTGCTAGACTAAATGAAAGTTTAAGGAGACACTATGCGCGTTTGGCAAAAATCTATTCTAAAAAACATTCTTTTTGTTAGCAGTATTATTTCCTCTTTTTCTCTGTTTGCTGCTTCCGAACAACTACAACAATTATCAAAAAATGAGTTTAAACAGACGTTCAATGTACAAAATGGTACAGTGATTCGCCAACAATATCAGGATATTATGCAGCTTCTCAGTGGGGAAGTGAGTGAAACCACGATTACTTTCGTTCGCCAAATGCTGCCTACTATTGCACAATATCCGCTTGCACCTTATGTTGATTATCGTCTATTCAATAAACAGTCATTGATTACGCCGCAACAATTAAAACTGTTTATCCAACAAAATCCCAACTTTCTATTAAATGATAATTTAATAGATCTTTTTTATAAAAAAGCATTTCAGCAGCAAGCTTGGCAACTTTTATTGGATAACAAAACATCTTTTCCTGCTAAAACAACGGCTCAACAATGCATTCAATTATTAGCTACACAAAAAACGAGCAACATATCAAAAGAACTTGATCTTCTTTGGCAAGATACGGAAAAACTTTGGTTAAGTGGGGAAAATTTACCATCACAATGTGATCAACTTTTCCAACTTTGGCAACAGTCAGGAAAATTATCAGATCAACTAATCTTACAACGTGCCGAATTGACTTTAAAATCACAAAATAAAAATCTTATTCGTTATTTACAACGGCTCACAAATAATATTGATTTACAAAAACAGCTACAACAATGGGCAGATCTAATTAGCAATCCACAACAATTAATTGTGATGCAGTCAAATTTACCCCACTCCACGACAAATAAACAATTACTATTGGAGATTTATCCTCGCTATTTAAGTTTTTTCTCTGAACAAAGCCTGAATCTATCTCAAATACAACAACAAATTGAGGATTTGCAGAAAAACTGGCAGCTTACCGCGCAAGAGCTTAATTTACTTTATAAAGCGGTTTTACAACGCTTTTTTGATAATAAACAGCCTGAATGGCAACAGTGGCGCGATCAAAAATTAATGCAATTAAAAGATAATAGCTTAATTGAACGCCGTATCAGACTGGCAATCCGTCAGCAACAACCGTTACAAAACTGGTTAGATCAATTATCTGCCGACACAATAAATCAAGATGAGTGGCAATATTGGCGCGCTTGGCAGTTACAAAAAAAGGGTAAACAGCAGGAAGCAGAGAAAATTTGGCAAAATTTAAGCCGAAAACGTGGTTTTTATGCGTTATTGTCGGCACAAACATTAAATATCGATTATCAACCGGTAATGCAGGATCTTCCCCAACCGATCAATTTTGATGATTTATGGCAAGATCAAGAAATTACCACCATTTTATCTCGTGTCATTGAATTAAGGAATTTCCGATATTTAGATGATGCCTACAGTGAGTGGCTATTTTTGCTAAATTTAGCAACCGCACAACAACAGCTATTATTAGCAGAATATGCCTTACAGCAGCAATGGTATGATCTCACTGTTGCCGCCACCATCAAAGCTAAAGCGTGGGATTATTTACGATTACGGTTACCATTGGCTTATCTTGACTGGTTTAGCATCAATATGGCTGACAAAACGATCAGCAATAGTTTTGCAATGGCTATTGCACGCCAAGAGAGTGCTTGGCGACCAAATGTACGCTCATCCGCTAATGCAATTGGTTTAATGCAATTACTGCCTAGTACCGCCAAAGCTACTGCTCAACAGGCAAATTATAGCATTCAACGTGCTAATAATTTAACCGATCCATTAGGAAATATTCTTTTAGGTACAGCACATTTGCAACAACTTGCCCAAAAATACGGCAACAACCGTTTATTAATAGCTGCCGCCTATAATGCCGGTGCAAATCGTGTTGATCGTTGGTTAAACGAAAATGAAGGTAAACTTTCAATGGCAGAATTTATTGCCTCAATCCCTTTTTATGAAACCAGAAATTATGTACAAAACGTCGTAAGTTATGACTATTACTACCAACTTCTTCTAAAACAGGAGCTAAAAAAATTCAGCAAAACTGAAACTGATCGATTATACTAATCATACTAGTTTAATAGTAAATGAAAGGAGTAAGTTATGTATATCAGTCGTGATCTCGAACGATGGCAAGAATTAATCACCTTTTTACGACAAGGATTCGCCTCAGGGAAAGAGCAGGAAGTGCTGATGATGTTATTAACCCCTGATGAAAGAGATTCACTCGGATTACGCCTACAAATTGTTAAACAGTTATTAGAAAAAAAATCATCACAACGTGAAATTCAACAAAATTTGAACACGAGCGTTGCTACCATTACGCGAGGTTCAAACTTAATTAAGAGTATCGAACCTGATTTTCTACAATGGGTCAAAGCACAATTAGATGTTCAAAATTAAGTTTTGTTTTTCTCAATCCTGCTATCCCCGACTTACTAAGTTAGTGCTTAGTATTATTGTATTTTTTGTCTGTTGCATTCTGATATTTCGTGTTGTTCCAATTCCTTTTTCATCTTATATGTTGCAAAAAACTGTGCAAAACAGCTTTAATAGCCATTATCACACTCGTCATCAATGGGTAAGTCTTGATAAAATTGCACCATCAATGCAACTTGCTGTTATTGCTGCTGAAGATCAAAAATTTCCTGAACATTGGGGCTTTGATCTTGAAGCAATTAAAAAAGCAATAAAACGCAATCAATCTTCAAAAAAAACGTTCGGTGCTTCTACAATCTCACAACAAACAGCAAAAAATTTATTTCTATGGTCAGATCGAAGCTGGATCAGAAAAGGCTTAGAAATACCGATAACTCTCAGCTTAGAGTTATTTTGGTCAAAAAAACGAATTCTGGAGGTTTATCTCAACATTGTAGAATTTGGTGAAGGTATTTTCGGCGTAGAAGCGGCAAGCCGTTTTTATTTTAATAAAAGCGCCGCTAAACTGACCTCTTCACAAGCGGCATTACTTGCAGCAGTCTTACCTAATCCATTGATTTATAAAGCTAATAAACCATCAAGTTATGTCCAATCCCGCCAACGCTGGATCTTGAGACAAATGCAACAGTTAAGCACTACTTACCTTAAGCAACTTAACTGAAAACATTAGACAAAAATATTCGGTAACCAATTAGATACAAATAAAAATGGCATAGT
>NZ_JPXY01000039.1:0-50470 GCF_000771895.1 Gallibacterium genomosp. 2 | reverse complement strand
ATATGCCTATTTTTGTAGAAGAGAAGAATTACATCAATACATTGGCTAAACTGATACCAACCACACATCCGACAACTACACCGATTAGACCCGGCATCATAAAGCTGTGGTTGAAATAGTATTTACCGATTTTGGTTGTACCGGATACGTCAAAATTGACGGTTGCGATGTCTGATGGGTAGTTAGGGATAAAGAAGTAACCATAGGTTGCAGGAAGTAAACCAACCAATAACGGAGCTGGCAATCCCATAGCGATACCTACCGGTAATAACATTCTTCCGGTTGCAGCTTGGCTGTTGATAACAACGGATACAGCGAAGAGTGCAAATGCGAATGTCCACGGATAAGCCTGAATCATTTCGGTGATACCGGCTTTGAAAGAAGGCATTGCATAAGTGAAATAGGTGTCACTCATCCACGCGATACCATAAATAGCAATTGCTGCTACCATACCTGATTTAAACACTACGCCGTTTGGTACTTTCTTAGGATCAGTTTTAGTTAGAAGCAGAATTACACCGGCGAAAGCTAGCATCATCATTTGAATGATGACACCCATTGAAATCGCTTTTGATTCTCCGATAGTACGGATTGCTGGAATCATTGCCACGATTACGATACAAACTAAGGCAAAAAGGAATAACAATACGGAATTTTTTGCTGAAGCCGGCAATGTTTCATTTAAACTGGTACTGGTAGTACTTTGAATTAATTTTCTCCATTCTGGATCTTGCAAACGACGTTGATATTCTGGATCATCTTTTAACTCTTTACCACGGCGTAAGCTATAAAGTGAAAGTGCCAACACTCCACAAAAAGTTGCTGGGATAGTGATAGATACGATGGTTAATAATGTAATGTGAGAGAATCCTGGGAGTTCTGAGATTTGCCCTAAATAGTAAACTACTGCTGCGGAAATTGGGCTGGCGGTAATTCCAATTTGTGAAGAAACGGATGCCGCTGCCATAGGACGTTCCGGACGGATTCCGTTTTTCAAGGCAATATCGCCTATAATCGGCATAATAGTATAAACAGCGTGCCCCGTTCCCAAAATCACTGTCATAAAATAGGTAACCATTGGACCAAGAATAGTGACACGTTTAGGATTACTGCGAAGAATACGTTCCGCAATCTGTAACATATATTTTAAACCGCCGGCGGCTTCAAGCACGGAAGCACAGGTTACAACAGCTATAATAATTAACATTACATCAATTGGCGGGGAAGACGGCGGCATACGTAGAATAAAGACTTCGACTAAAAGACCGATACCGGAAACGACTCCTAACCCGACGCCACCAAAACGGCTGCCGACATAAAGGAAGAACAGCAGCAGAATAAATTCAGCATATAGCATAAAAACCTCACAAAAATTGTTTAAAAGATAACTAAACTGGGTGAGATCATAATGAAAGCACAAAAGATCGCAATAGAAATTTCAAAAAAAGTAATAAAATTTCAAAAAAAGTTTACCAATATCAATTATTGGTTAATTTTTAATCAAAAATATAAGATCGGTTACTTCTGCAACAGCTAATGTCGGCAGGGTTGTCGCTTCCTCGAAAGCAAACAGGGATTGCTGTTGGCTGTTAATCCATACCGCCTGACAGCCGCTTTCAATTGCACCTTGCACATCAGTAACAAGATTGTCGCCAACGTGTAATATCTGCTGCATTGTGCATTGAAAATGACGCGCGGTTTGTTGGAACAGATCAGGGTGCGGTTTGGCACGCCCGTGTTCACCGCCACGTAAAATAAGTTGAAATTGATCCAAGCCGATTTTCGGCGGATAAACGTTGCCGTTGCTAATGGCAACGAGCGGGTAATGTTTGGCAAGTTCGGTTAAAAATTGACGATTTTTTAGCGGCACATCGATTTTATGCCGCCATTCGACAAACAGTTGCATACTTTGCTGAATAATATTTTGAATGTCGGCATCTTTTAAACCCTGCGCTTTGAGCAGCTGTGCCGCCGCAGTTTGCCGCCATACAATCACATCTTCATAGCGAATCGGATCTTGTTGAAGAAGTTGCTGTTTATAATGTTGCCAATCAGTAATATCAATGGCTGCTAGCTGTTGCAAGCAATCAAGAAAGGCTTGTTCGGCAGCTCTGATTACAAAATAGTTATCATATAAAGTGTCGTCTAAATCGAACGTTATCACTTTAATTGGTTGTAATTGGCGGTAAAAATGCAGCATAACTTTTCCTATTTTTCCGTTCCTATTTTTTCCGTTTTGCACGAGGATGTGCGGAATCATAAACTTGCGCTAAGTGTTGAAAATTAAGGTGTGTATAAATTTGGGTGGTGGAGAGGTTTTCGTGTCCTAACAACTCTTGCACGGCGCGTAAATCCGAACTGGCTTCCAACATATGAGTGGCGAAAGAGTGGCGCAATTTATGCGGATTTAAATGGGCATTTAATCCTTGTTTAATGCCCCATTGTTCAAGGCGTTGTTGAATGGCAGAGCTGGTGAGGCGATGCCCTAAATGGCTGATAAACAAGGCATTATCTTGAGGATTGAATTGTAATCTTACCTCCAACCATTGATGTAACGCACCAGCGGCATAACGCCCAAATGGCAAAATACGCTCTTTGTTACCTTTACCTAAAACTTTTAATTCTCTCGCTTTAAAATTAATGTCTTCCAAATTGAGTCCTCTTAATTCGGAAAGACGTAAACCAGAACTGTACATCAATTCCATAATAGCTTTATCACGCAGTGAAAGTGGATCTTTACTTTTTATATCAAGTAATTGAGAAATAGATTCTGCATCAATACTTTTGGGTAGTCGTTTGCCAGCCTTTGGGGCGGAAATTCCATCAGTTGGGTTGACCTTAATTTGTTGATTGCGTAATAAAAATTGAAAGAAACCGCGCAGACTGGAAAGACGTAACGCCAAACTATGTTCGTGCAAACCTGATTTTTTCCCTTGTGTCAGGATAAATCTAATCACGCTCCCGTCCACTTGTCGCCAATCAGTAATGCCTTCATTAGTTAATAATTCAACACAAGCAACAATTTGTTGTTGGTAACTTTGCAACGTTTTCGCACTTAGCTGACGTTCAATACGCAGATAATCCCAATATTTTTCTAACCAATCTTGTAACATAACTATGCTTTCTTTGTTAACCATTGTTCGATTAATGGTTCAATTAAATCAACAATGGTTTCTAAAAAATCAGTTTTTTGACTACGATAGAAGTGATCTTCATTATGTGAGCTAAACACTAATACCGAATGATAAGGTTGATGATTCTGTTTTAATAAACAGAGAGCAACGGAACCGACAGGCAGTTCTTCAGGTAAAAATAACAATGATTTTTCTCGATTAGTAAGTTTTCCGAGATAAAAAGATTGCAAACCGAAACGTTCTAATCGAATGATTTCAAAAGCTTTTCTATCGATCCAATATTGCGCTTTAATCTCATTTTGTTCTTCCCAAACATCTTTGAGTAATAAAATTTTTGCACTTTTTAATTCTAATGCTTTTGCCCATTGGTTAAGATTTTGATTGGCTTTTGTAAAATTACCTGCTTGTAATAGTAATTTTTGCAAAGGCAACAAACTAAAAAAAAGCTCTTCATTCTGCTGTACGGTATTGCCAATTTGATAGAGCTGTTGCTCTAGTGTTGCGATTTTTTCACGTTGCCGCCCCAATTGTGCTTCCACTAAGGAAATCATCCCTTTACGTTGATGAGGAATTTGCATTTTATCCAATAATAACAAATGACGAGCGAAAAAGTCGGAATGATCATTTAAATAATCGTGAATTTGTTGCTCAAAATCAGCATTGATTTCACTCATAATTTCCCCTTAAAGCTGAATATTGCCGTCGTAAACAAAAGTTGCATCACCAGTCATATAGAGTGGATAACCAACACCTTGCCATTCAATAGTAAGTTTTCCTCCCGGTAATTCGACTTCGACTTGATTGTCGAGCAGCCCTTGCATAATACCGACCGCCACCGCCGCACAAGCACCGGTTCCGCAAGCCTGAGTTTCGCCAGCACCACGTTCAAAAACGCGTAATTTAATTTGTTTACGGTTAAGCACCTGCATAAAACTGATATTGGCACGAGCTGGAAAACGTTCGTGATGTTCAAGCAAAGGTCCAAGCTGCTCAACATTGGCTGTTTTTACATCTTCAACTTGCAACACGCAGTGTGGATTGCCCATTGAAACGACACCGCAAAGTACGGTTTGAATATCGGTGCGTAAAATGTAATTTTTCTCAAATTTGTTGGCAATAAAAGGCACTTTTGCCGGTTCCCAAATCGGCTCGCCCATATTCACGCGCACGGTTTCGTCATCATTGACGATCAACACGATTTTCCCTTTTGCGGTGCTGACGTTAATCTCTTTTTTATTGGTTAAGCCTTTAAGACGAACGAAACGGGCAAAGCATCTGGCACCGTTACCGCACTGTTCCACTTCGCTGCCGTCCGCATTGAAAATACGATAATGGAAATCCAGTTCCGGATCGTAAGGCGGTTCAACTAATAACAGCTGGTCAAAACCGATGCCGCGATTCCGATCAGCTAAACGGCGGATGACATCTTCAGAAAAATAGACACTCTGTGTAATGCCGTCAACCACCATAAAATCGTTGCCTAAGCCGTGCATTTTAGAAAACTGCATATTTACCTCTAGCTTAAAATTTAATGCGATTATTATAGAGAGTTCAGTTGATAAAGTCTAAACGGATCAATTATCAAATCCATTGGTAAAGCTGTTTATTGATGCTTAATACGCTATACTAATGTGCAAAAAAATAATGGATTTTAGTTATGGCAAAACTCTATTTTTATTACTCTTCAATGAATGCAGGAAAATCAACTACTTTATTGCAATCTTCTTATAATTATCGTGAACGGGGAATGAATACCTTGGTTTATACCGTAGCGATCGATAATCGTTATGGTGTTGGCAAAGTGACTTCTCGTATCGGAATTGAAGAGAAGGCACAGCTATTTGAGCACCAAACGAATTTATTCGTAGAAATTGAAAGCCTTAATCAACAGCAACACCTCGATTGTATTTTAGTAGATGAGGCTCAGTTTTTAACTAAAGCTCAAGTCTATCAGCTTAGTGAAGTGGTTGATAAATTAAATATTCCAGTGTTATGTTACGGATTAAGAACTGATTTTCAGGCGGAGCTATTTGAGGGCAGTCGTTATTTGTTAGCGTGGGCGGATCAACTGGAAGAACTGAAAACTATTTGTTATTGTGGTCGTAAAGCCAATTTTGTATTACGCTTAAACGAGCAGGGCGAAGTAATCAAAGAGGGACATCAGATTCAAATTGGTGGTAATGATCATTATTTGTCAGTTTGTCGCCGTCATTATAAAGAAAAAATGGGTTGTTAATTTCTAACAGGATTTTGTTATGACGTTTTCATCAATTGTTACGCCAAATCTAAATCAAACAAAACATATTGTTGCGATCGGCGGCGGACACGGCTTGGGAAGAGTAATGTCCGCTCTAAGTTTTATGCGTTCTCGTTTGACCGGAATTGTAACAACTACCGATAACGGTGGGTCAACAGGACGTATTCGATTACAATTCGGTGGCATTGCTTGGGGGGATTTACGCAATTGTCTTAATCAGATTATCACTACACCGACTACCGCTTCAGAACTGTTTGAGTATCGTTTTGAAGGCGAAGGAGAGCTTGCTGGGCATAATTTAGGCAATTTAATGCTGAAAGCGTTAGAAAATATTAAAGTGCGACCGTTAGATGCCGTAAATTTGATTCGTGAGTTGCTTCATGTTGAGCCTTTTATTATTCCAATGTCAGAGCAGCCTGCACATTTAACGGCACAATTGGCAAATGGTGAGAAGGTAGTGGGAGAAGTAAATGTGGATAATCTGGATGCTATTCCGCTTCAATTAAGTATTGAACCCGATGTGATGGCAACGGATGAGGCAGTTAGGGCAATTAATCGAGCTGAAGTCATTTTATTGGGACCGGGCAGTTTCTTTACCAGTATTATGCCACCGTTGTTGTTATTAGGAATTAAAACGGCATTACAACAGAGTAGAGCAGTAAAAATTTTTATTGATAATCTCGGGTTGGAACATAGCCCGTCCGCACAATTAAATTTAATTCAACGCATTGAATGGATTCATAATTATATTGGTAGTAAAGTGATTGATGGCATTATTACTGATGCCGATTTTTCATTACCAAGTGATTTTCGCCGACAATATTGTATTTTAAGTCGAAAATTAAATGCCGATGATATCAGTTATCGCCACGATAGAGCCTTATTAAGTATGGCATTGGAAGATATGCTGGAAATGGTAAGAATTCAACAGAAACGGTTTGAGGAATAAAGTATATGCACATTGTGTACATATACTTTTAGTCGATTATAGTTGCTTAGACCGGTTGTCCGATAATACTTCTGGTGTCTAAATTCACTTCAGTTAATTGAATATTGAGTTTATCGGTAAGTTGATAGCGACGTTCGCCCTTAATATAAAGTGCAATATCATCACTATTAACTTCAATTTCTTCTTTTTCGTTGTGAATTAATGACATAGGAACAAAGATCGTCGCACCGTTTTCAAGTAGCTGTACTCGTAAACCACCACGCATAATATCAATAATTTGTGCCGGATAAATTGTCTTTTCAGCTACTTTGTCGGCAAGATAAATGCAATAAAGCCAGTCGGCGATATCACGTTCAACCATCCGATTTTGTTTACGTGCTTCCTGCAAGCGCGCCAATACTGAGTCTTCAACTTTAGCCGGAGTTTGTTGCTGAAGAATCGCTTTTATCGCACGGTGATTGACCATATCGCAATATTTACGAATTGGTGATGTCCAAGTTGCATATTCGGCTAAACCTAAACCGAAATGCGGTGCGACTTCTGCTTTAAATTCTGCAAAAGTAAGATAGCGACGTAATCTTGCTTCCAGATATTCTGCGCCAAGACGATCCAAATCGTGTTGCATATCACAATAACCCGACAGCGTTGCTAATTGTTCGGGTGCGTAACGTGGCGTAAGCTGATCGCTATTATCATCGGTTGCCAGATGGTTAAGTAAAAAAGCACTGGCGGCACTTAAGAATTTGCTGTCAAAACCGCTATGCGTATTGAAAATGGCTGCTGCTTGGTGTTGCGCTAAGAATTTAGCAGTGCAACTGTTGGCAATAATCATACACTCTTCAACAATACGGTTGGCAATACGGCGATGATCGGCACAAATTTCCGCTACAGCACCGTTCTCATCCAGAATGAAGTTATAATCCGGACGATCTTTAAACATAATCGCATTTTTAGTTCGCCATTCAATTCTAGCCAAACTGAATTGATGCAAATAATCGATTTGTGTTTTAACCACTTCATTTTGTGGTTGCCAGCTGTTTTCACGATTTTCCAAATAATCGGAAACCGCATCATATGCCAATTTTGCTTTGGAACGAATCCACGCTAAAGTAAAAATCGGCTCGGCAATCACAGCACCTTGCATATCGGTTTCAATCTCACACACCAACGCCGGACGCTTTTCGTTTTCCATCAATGAACAGAGATCATCCGATAATTCGCGCGGCAACATTGGAATGTTGAAGCCGGGAAGATAGTTGGTAAAACAGCGTTGTTTCGCATCGGCTTCAATTTGTGAATCCAGTGGAATATAAGCTGTCGGATCAGCAACCGCAACACTCAGTTTCCAGCCAATCTGCTGCTGATTTTCAAGAATCGGCTTGATGGTTAATGCATCATCCATATCTTCGGTGGTTTCCGAGTCAATGGTGACAAAATTCAGATCGGTAAGATCTTGACGGATCGCTGTTTCCTCAAAAGGATATTCCGCTAAACCGGCAACTGCGGTGCGAGGTTGTTGATGACGGGCAAGCGTTACCCACCACGCGGTTTGCGGGTCATCAGCGTGACAGATAAATTGGGTAACTTGCGCAAAGAAAAAACGATCATCACGCAATGGGTGCGTTTTTAATTCAGCGACAACCCAATCTCCGGCGTTCAGTGTTTCCTTCACTTTTTTATGCTGATTGGCAGGAATCGCCAATTTAATATTGGGATGATCAACCAAAAGTTGTAATTTATTCTCTTTGTTAAAACGAACTCTGGCTATAAAACGGGTTAACATCGGTTCAATCAAACTGTCAGGCTCTGCCTGCTCTTTATCACCGACAGTATCGATTAATGCTTTAATTTTGTCGCCGTGCATCAATTTTTTCATTGCTTGTGGTGGAATGAAATAACTTTTTTTATCACATTCTAAAAAACCGAAAGCCTTATCAGTGGCTTTTACCACGCCCTCAACGTGCGGTTTGCTGTCACGGATTTGTTGTTTGAGTTGGCTAAGAAGAGGATTATCAAGAAGCATAAAATGTCCAGTTTAAGAAAAAAATTTGCTCCGTTATGTTCTAACGGAGCAAAAGTCAGTAAGTGTTAAATTAAGCGAGTTCCAATTCACTCATTGCAACGGTGCTAAAGCCGGCATCAACGTGAACCACTTCACCGGTGATGCCTGCTGCTAAGTCAGAACATAGGAACGCAGCTGTGTTACCAACATCTTCAATGGTAACGGTACGGTGTAATGGAGCAGTATTTTCGAAATGTCCTAACATTTTCTTGAAATTTTTAATACCAGAAGCTGCTAATGTCCGGATCGGACCAGCTGAAATTGCATTAACACGTACTCCCTCTTTACCTAATGCAGATGCCATATAGCGAGTATTAGCTTCAAGAGAAGCTTTCGCCAATCCCATAACGTTATAGTTAGGAATGGCTCTTTCTGCTCCTAAGTAGGAAAGTGTTAATAATGCTGCACCCGGATTAAGATTTGCGCGTGCCGCTTTTGCCATTGCTACAAAACTGTAGGCACTAATATCGTGAGCGATACGGAAACCTTCACGATTTACGGCATTAACATAATCTCCGTCAAGCTGATCACCAGGTGCAAATGCAATTGCGTGGACAAAACCATCAAATTTATCCCAATGTTTTTTTAATTCGGTAAAACAGTTTTCAATGCTTTCATCGGTACCAACATCGCAAGGAATGACAATAGAAGAACCTAATTCTTTAGCAAACTCTTCAACACGACCTTTTAATTTGTCATTTTGATAAGTAAATGCTAATTCTGCGCCTTCGCGGTGCATTGCCTGTGCAATACCATAAGCAATAGAACGATTGCTTGCCACACCGGCAATTAAAATACGTTTATTTGTTAAAAATCCCATAAATTTTTTCCTATCTTTATAGCAATAAAACGGACGGATTATATCAGAAATCAAGATTTGAACAAATCAGACCGATAGACGATATAAATTAATTTGACGCTTTGTTAGGTAAATGAAGTATAAAAATTTGGATTTTAAGCCGGATTATCAATATCTTTAAACAATACTTCGATATTGTAATTTTGTTGTAGCCATTCTCCCAGTGCTTTAATGCCGTAGCGTTCGGTGGCGTGATGACCGGCAGCAAAGAATTGAATATCTTGTTCTCGTGCGGAATGCACGGTCTGTTCGGAAATTTCGCCGCTGATAAAAGCATCACAACCTTTGCTTGCCGCTAAATCGATATAACCTTGACCGCCACCGGTACAAATTCCGATTTTTTGAATCGGTTTGTTAGGCTGATTGGCACAATGTAAACATTCACGTTTTAAGCATTGATTAATGCGTTGCGCAAATTGTTTACCGCTGATCGGTTGAGTTAATATTCCCCACATTGGAATAGAAAAAGGGCTATCTTCTAAAGGTTGCAGATTTTCGATACCGAGTAGTTGAGCGAGTTGTGCGTTATTACCAAGAGTAGGGTGAATGTCTAATGGCAGATGATAAGCATATAGATTGATGTTATTTTGTAGTAATGCTTTGATCCTTTTTCCTTTCATTCCACGGATACACGGATTTTCATTTTTCCAAAAATAACCGTGATGAACCAAAATAGCATCGGCATTGACAGTAATGGCATAGTCAATTAAAGCTTGTGAAGCGGTAACACCGGTAACGATTTTGTTGATATTAGCGTTGCCTTCAATCTGCAAACCATTCGGTGCATAATCATTGATTTTTGTGCTGTTAAGTAATTGATTTAAAGCAGTTTCTAATTCTAAATTGTTTAACATAGTATTTTATCCGTTAATATATTGTGAAATGGTGGCGACACGGCGGCGATATAGCTCTTTTTTGATTGCCTGTTTTTGAAAACCGTCCGCAATAATTTGTTGAATATCAACATTTTTCGCTTGTTGATACCAATGTTCCCACTGTTTCTCCTGTGCCAAACTAAAATCGGTAAATATGGCACGATATAAAATATTAAGTTGTTCTAATCTCTGCGGTTTGCGCCAGCAGTCTAACTGATCAAGCAAATCTATCACATCGTTGGCACTGATGTGTTCTGTTTGTGAAAAAGGCAAGATAAACTGCATTGCAAGTTTCGCTAATTCGCTGTAATGCTTAGGTATTTTGTAACGTTGGCATAATTGTTGCACCTTTTCTATCAACTGTTTTCGCTGTATTGCCGATAATGTTTCTGAACTGACCAACAAAGCACAGAACAACACAAAATGAAAGAGTGTGGATTGATCAGGGGGTTGATCTTCTAACAATAAATTTAGCCGTTTCAAACTTTGTGTCAGTAAATCGCATTTACCTTGAAACAGTGATTTAAATTCGGGAAATAATGAAGTGGCACCTATTTTATGTAATATTGAAAAATAGACATCACAACGTGGCGATAATAATGCTTTTTCAGTTTCTAGCCAAATTCGTTCAACGGTGAGATCAGCTAATTCTCCCTGTTTTACCATAGACCTCATTAAATCGATGGTTTCCGGCGCAATAGTAAAATTAAATGCATAAAAACGTGCTGCAAAACGAGCAACACGTAGAATTCGCAATGGATCTTCGCAAAAAGCCGGAGATATATGGCGTAATTTACGTTGTTTTAGATCCTGAATGCCGTGAAAAGGATCATATAAATTGCCGTCAGTATCTTGAGCAATAGCATTAATGGTTAAATCACGACGTTTTAGATCTTGTTCTAACGTAATATCAGGGGAGAAATCACAATAAAAACCGGTATATCCTCGACCATTTTTGCGTTCAGTACGCGCTAAGGCATATTCTTCTTTTGTTTGTGGGTGGAGGAAAACCGGAAAATCTTTTCCCACTTGGATATAGCCTTGGTGTAATAGCCATTCAGGAGTAGCGTGAACGACCAACCAATCTCTATCTTTGACCGGTAATCCTAAAAGACGGTCACGCACTGCACCACCAACTAAATAGATTTTAATTTCTTCTGTCATTACCAACGATCTCTACGTCTTCTCGGAATGATCATAGGAATAATCAGTCCTAAAATTAAACCGACAGCAAGCACAGAACCGCCGTAAATAAACCAACGGATAATCAAACCGCGTTTTTCAGAATCTAACATTGCTTCAAGATCTTTATTCTTATTTTTTAGAATTTCGACTTGGCGATTAAGTTGAGAATTCTGCTCTAATAATTCGCTGCTCTGTTTTTCAGCTTGTTGAGTTCGACGTTGCATTTCGTTGGTACGTTGTTGCCAGTCGTTATTAATCCGATTCAGTCTTAACGTCAACTCATCAATCTGTTTTTGCAAAACCGGCAGTTGTTCTTTACTACTTGCCTTTGGCGTCAGCTCACTGGTTAAAATCCAACCTTCACGATTACGGCTATCCCTGATTTGAGTGTATTTATCTTTTTTATTTAAAATAGTGACGGCTTCACCTGATTTAATTGTACCGACGAGTTTGAATTGATCACCTGCTCCTTTACGCAAATAGGTATTCAAATTTTCTGATACATATTGAGTTTCTGCATTTGCACTGAAACCGATGCCTAAAAAAGCAAGTAAGATGAGAAGTAGAGAGATAATTTTCTTCATCAATAACTCCTAAATGGTTGAAATCACGTCGCTCATAGTGGTGTAATTTAATTAATTTTGGAAAGTCATAATCCTTCCCAATCAGGGTAATTTATCGTGTAATACTTTATGTGTTGCTCTGTGTATTGAAGCAATAGTAATAAAACAAGAAAGTGGCTAAATATTTAATTAGTATATTTAGCCTCAATTATGGAGATTATTTTACAATAATATCGCTTTAAGGATATAGAAAATTATAATGGAGAAAACTGCTCCGGCAGGCAATGTAATAATCCACGAAGAGATAATATTGCGGATAACGGTTAAGTTTAATGCTGCGATACCGCGAGCAAAACCAACACCTAAAACCGCACCCACTAAGGTTTGTGTTGTGGAAATTGGTAAACCGGTGCCGGATGCTAAAATAACGGTGGTTGCTGTTGCAAACTGTGCAGCGAAACCACGACTTGGTGTTAAATCGGTAATACCTGTACCGATCGTTTCCATTACACGTTGCCCCATTACTGCCAAACCAGCGATAATACCCAACGCACCTAATGGTAATACCCACCACGCCATTGTCGTTTTGCCGGCAATAACGCCTCCGTGATCAATAATGGAAACGACAGCAGAGAGTGGACCAATTGCGTTGGCAACATCATTTGAACCGTGAGCGAATGCCATAGAGCAGGCGGTTAATAACATTAAGATACGGAATACTTTTTCTACCGCACCGAAGCCGGCACTGGCTTTCTTTTCAAAAGATTGACTGCGTAAGTAGATAAAACAACCGATAATGGCGATAACACTAAGTGCTAATGAAATAAGGAAAGTTTCTCCATTAGAGAGATGTAAGCCAATATGTTTTAAGCCTTTTTTAATGGTAACTAATGAAATGATAAAAATGGTTAAACCCATATAAAACGGTGCAAACTGTTTTGCATTTAATAATGGGCTGTCGGTATCAAAAATCAATTTTTGCGTGCTGACAAAAATGAGATAAGCAATAATACCAGCAATAAATGGGGTAATAATCCAGCTACCGAAAATACCTAATAGACTGCTCCATTCTACAGCATCACTGCCTATGGTTACGCAGGCGAAACCGACAATCGCACCGATAATAGTGTGTGTGGTGGAAACTGGCCAACCTAAGCGAGAAGCTAATACTAACCAGAAACCGGCAGAGAGCAAAGCGCCCATCATTCCTAACACCAGAATATCCGGTTGATGAATAAAGAGTGTTGGATCGATAATACCATCTTTAATGGTTTCCGCTACTTCACCACCGGCTAAATAAGCACCGGCACCTTCAAAAATAATTGCAATTATAATTGCTTGACGTGGTGTAATTGCCTTTGAGCCGACAGAAGTTCCCATAGCATTTGAAACGTCATTGGCTCCAATTCCAAATGCCATTAAAAAGCCAAAGACGGCAGTTAAGATAACTAACAGTGTGCTGTAATTAGATAATGTTTCCATAATGAATCCTAATTATTAAAGTCGCATTATTGCATTATGAACGTGCTAACATTAATTCAATGCGAGAACCAACACGCTGTGCTTGATCTGCCAATACACCGACCCATTCGATAATTTTGTATAAGAACATCATATCAATTGGATTATAAGAAGCCTCCAGATCAAGAAGGGTGCGACGTAGAACAATCTGCATATGATCGGTATCATCTTCAATTTTATCCAATTCATTGATCATATCGTTTACGAAATTTACTTCACGTCCTCTGAAGCCGGTTTCAAGCAGTTGATCCATTTCATCAATTACTCGACGAGCTTGATCACTGGAATCCAAACTACGGCGTACATAAGCTAAAAATTCAGTTTGAATTTGTTCTGGAACGTGTAATTTTCGACCAATTACACGACCTGAAATATCTTTTGCATAGTTCGCCAATTTATCCAGTTGTGTGACTAATTCCAGCAAATCACCACGTTCGACAGGCATAAAAATACCACGAGGCAGTTTTAAACGAATTTCACGTTTTAATAAATCAGCTTGCTTTTCTAATTCTGAAATTTTATTACGAATTTGCTGTGCAGTATCCCAATCATTGGCATAACAGGCTTCAAAGAAGGGAACTAACATTGCACATGCTTCATTAACTTTAGTGGAATGCTTTTGTAATGGTTTAAGGGGGGATTGGGCAAATAGACCAAGAATATTATTGATTGCCATAGACATCTCCTTAATTGGGTTTGTTGGCTGTAATGCCAGATAAAAGCTGCGCGAATTTTACAATAGACTATTTCCTACTGACAAGATTTTATTTTATACAGTGATAGCAAAATTTGTTAAAGTAACGAAATTGATAAAATTAAGTAAGAGAATCGAAAAAATGCAAGAAATAGAATTGAAATTAACGACAAATCAAGAAGTTATCAATGGTTTGAAGCAAGAATTGAGTCATTTTCGTTTATTAAAACATTATCAGACCGATAGTCAAAATTGTTATTTTGATACAGAAGACAATTTTTTTTCACAACAAAAAATGGGGTTACGAGTTCGTAATGAAGATAGTGTTTATACGATGACCTTAAAAACAGCCGGTACAGCACAAGGTGGATTGCATATGCGTCCGGAATATAATGTTCGTTTATCGCAACAGCAGCCGGACTTGAAGTTATTTAGTCAATTTTCTGAATTGACATTAGCTCGTCCTTATGAGGAATTGCAACGTTCACTCCAACCTATTTTTTATACTGATTTTCAGCGGGAATATTATTTACTGGAAACTGGTAATGGTACACAATTGGAAATTGCTATCGATCAGGGTGAAATTAAGGCGAATAATGCGAAAGCGCCGATTTGTGAGGTTGAATTTGAATTAAAATCCGGAAATGTAGAGGATGTACTGAATTTTGTGCAGCATTTTCTTTTTTTAGATGGAATGCGATTAGGACAAATTAGTAAAGCAGAAAGAGGTTATCGACTAGCTGGAATAACTCCAAAAGCCACACTAATGACAATCGATGAATGGCGACAATTTCTTGAACAGGTATTTCAATCACCACAGCAGCAATTAAAGGCATTATTTCAATATGAATTGAAATTATTAAAAAATTTAGAAAAACTCGATCTTGATCTCATATCACAAAATCAAATGGAAACAACAGCATTAATTGGACTATTCTTCACGCTTTATCAATACAGTTGTGAGCAAGAAGCGTTGTTTGCACAATTTTCAGACAAAGAAGATGCGTCAGAAATGATTGAAATAAACTTATTTGTATATCAACAAATCCGAAAAATTATTGCTCAACACGTGGAGCAGCAGGATAATCACATCGTATTGAAACGGCTGGTGGAATTAACTTCTCAAGGAAGATATCTACAAAAAATGATTAATCTATTAAAAATGACATTGAAATAAGTATGGCAAAAGTAAAAACAGCTTATGTATGTAATGATTGTGGTGCGGAATATGCTCGTTGGCAGGGGCAATGCAGTGCTTGCCACGCGTGGAATACGATAACAGAAGTAAGGATTGCATCCACAAATAATAAGAATGATCGCTTTAGTGGTTATGCCGGAGCAAGTGGCAGTAAAGTACAAAAATTGTCTGATATTAGTTTGTCGGAATTACCTCGCTTCAGTAGCGGTTTTAATGAGTTTGATCGTGTCTTAGGCGGTGGCATTGTGCCGGGCAGTGCAATTTTAATTGGTGGACATCCGGGAGCTGGTAAAAGTACATTGTTATTACAAGTGATGTGCGGTTTAGCACAATCAATGCCGACTCTCTATGTTACGGGTGAGGAATCATTACAGCAAGTGGCAATGAGGGCGAAACGCCTGAATTTACCGATGGATAATTTACAAATGTTATCAGAAACTTCGGTCGAGCAAATTTGTATCACAGCTGATCAGATAAAACCGAAAATAATGGTAATTGATTCCATTCAGGTAATGCATCTGGCAGACATTCAATCTTCACCGGGAAGTGTTTCTCAAGTTAGGGAATGCGCCTCTTATTTAACGCGTTATGCCAAAATGAATCAGGTGGCGATTATTATGGTAGGTCACGTGACAAAGGACGGTACATTAGCCGGGCCGAAAGTGTTGGAACATTGTATCGACTGTTCAATTTTATTAGAAGGAGAAGCAGATTCTCGTTTTCGTACACTTCGCAGCCAAAAAAATCGTTTCGGTGCAGTAAATGAACTGGGTGTATTTGGAATGACAGAACAGGGATTAAAAGAGGTTAAAAATCCATCAGCTATTTTCCTAAGCCGTGGTGAAGAACAGACGCCGGGCAGTTCCGTAGTGGTATTATGGGAGGGAACTCGACCTCTTTTAGTGGAAATTCAGGCATTAGTAGATCATTCTTTGTTGGCAAATCCTCGACGTGTGGCGGTTGGATTGGATCATAACCGTGTAGCATTATTATTAGCAGTGCTTCATCGACACGGTGGTTTACAAATGGCAGATCAGGATATTTTTGTCAATGTTGTTGGTGGCGTGAAGGTGACAGAAACCAGTGCGGATTTGGCATTATTATTAGCGTTAATCTCTAGTTTTCGTAATCGCTCTCTTCCGCGTGATTTGGTGGTGTTTGGTGAAGTTGGTTTGGCAGGAGAAATTCGCCCTGTTCCAAGTGGACAGGAACGTATCAGTGAAGCAGCTAAGCACGGTTTTCGCAGAGCAATAGTGCCATTTGCTAATCGACCTAAAAACACAATTGAAAATATGCAAGTTTTTTCAGTTAAAAAATTAAGTGATGCTTTGCAGGTGTTGGATGGATTTTAATGGTTAATACATAAAATATTTCCGAATAATATTGGTTTTTTACTGTATTTTGTGGTATAAAACGCACCGCCTTTCTGTCGTAAAAATTTGAAAGGTTTAATTTTAATTCACACACATATCGACACTAGCAATCGGGGTGCCAAACGGTCGGTTGTTTAGGGATATGTGGAGGCTAAACCCCAATTGAATAAGGAAAAAATTATGGCACAAGTTACAATGCGTGAGATGCTACAAGCTGGCGTTCATTTCGGTCACCAAACTCGTTATTGGAATCCAAAAATGAAACCTTTCATTTTTGGACCTCGTAATGGTGTTCATATCATCAACTTAGAGAAAACTTTACCTATGTTTAATGCAGCGTTAGAAGAATTAAAACGTATTGCACAAAATAACGGTAAAATTCTTTTCGTTGGTACAAAACGTGCAGCAACCGATCCGGTGCAAGCAGCAGCATTAGATTGCCAACAATTCTATGTAAACCACCGTTGGTTAGGTGGTATGTTGACTAACTGGAAAACAGTACGTCAATCAATCAAACGCTTAAAAGATTTAGAAACTCAATCTCAAGACGGTACATTTGATAAATTAACCAAAAAAGAAGCGTTAATGCGTACTCGTGAGATGGAAAAATTAGAGTTAAGTCTTGGCGGTATCAAAGATATGGGTGGTTTACCTGATGCATTATTCGTTATCGCAGCAGACCACGAACATATTGCAATTAAAGAAGCAAATAACCTTGGTATTCCTGTATTTGCTATTGTTGATACTAACTCTGATCCGGATGGCGTTGATTACGTGATCCCAGGTAACGATGACGCAGTAAGAGCGATCCAACTTTACTTAACTGCAGCGGCAGAAGCTGTTAAAGAAGGTAAGGCTCAGGCTCAAGGTGCAGTAGCTGAAGAAGCTTTTGAAGAATTAGCTGCAGACGCCGAAGCTAAAGCTGAATAATTGTATCGGGATATAATAAGGTTAAATCCCTTATTAACCGCAGTAAATTAACTGGTTAGCAGGGGACTTTTTTAAGTTCCCTGTTTTATAAGTCGAGTAGACAGAGAGGATTTAAAAATGGCTGAAATTACAGCATCATTAGTAAAAGAATTACGTGAACGTACCGGCGCTGGTATGATGGAGTGTAAAAAAGCACTTGTTGAAGCAAACGGCGATATCGAATTAGCAATCGACAATATGCGTAAATCAGGTCAAGCAAAAGCAGCTAAAAAAGCAGGTCGTGTTGCTGCTGAAGGTGTAATCATCGTTCGTATTAAAGATGGTTATGGTGTTGCTGTTGAAATGAATTGCGAAACAGACTTCGTAGCAAAAGATTCAGGATTCTTGGCATTGGCAAACAAAGTTGCTGATTATGCGTTAGAAAATAAAGTAACAGATATTGATGTATTAAAAGCTCACTTTGAAGATGAACGTACTGCATTAGTGGCGAAGATCGGTGAAAATATGAATATTCGTCGTGTTTCTGCAATCAGTGGCGATGCTGTCGGTTCATACTTGCATGGAGCGAAAATCGGTGTATTGGTTGCAGCAAGCAATGCGGATGAAGAATTAATGAAACATATCGCAATGCACATTGCAGCAAGTCGTCCTGAATATGTAAATCCTTCTGATGTTCCAGCAGATGTTGTTGCTCACGAACGTCAAATTCAGGTTGATATTGCAATGCAATCTGGTAAACCTCGTGAAATTGCAGAAAAAATGGTAGAAGGCCGTATGAAGAAATTTACCGGCGAAGTGTCTTTAACAGGTCAACCATTTGTAATGGATCCATCAAAAACTGTTGGTGAATTATTAAAAGAAAAAGGTGCGACAGTATCTAGCTTCATTCGTTTAGAAGTAGGTGAAGGTATTGAGAAGGTTGAATCTGATTTCGCAGCAGAAGTTGCAGCGATGTCAAAAGCCTAATTAATGAGTGAAAAAAGCGAGGAAACTCGCTTTTTTTATAAATAAATTATTTAGTATTTTTGAAATTATAGTGATATTAAAAAGAATGATAAATAATTTATTTGGAAATAAAAAAGGAAAGCACAATGAGTCAATTAAAACCGATTTATAACCGTATTTTGCTTAAATTAAGTGGCGAAGCTTTGCAAGGAGAAGAGGGTTTTGGTATTGATCCTTCTATTCTTGACCGTATGGCAATGGAGATTAAAGATTTGCTTGAGTTAGGTGTGCAAGTAGCGGTTGTATTAGGTGGGGGGAATTTATTCCGTGGTGCAAAATTGGCTAAAGCGGGTATGAACCGTGTTGTTGGTGACCATATGGGAATGTTGGCGACTGTAATGAATGGTTTAGCGATGCGCGATTCCTTACATCGTGCCGATGTAAATGCAAAATTGATGTCGGCGTTTCCATTAAACGGTGTGTGTGATACTTATAGCTGGGCGCAAGCGATTCGTTTATTAAGACAGGGGCAAGTTGTTATTTTTTCAGCAGGGACAGGAAATCCGTTCTTTACTACTGATTCAGCAGCTTGTCTTCGTGGTATAGAAATTGAAGCAGATGTGGTATTGAAAGCGACCAAAGTAGACGGGGTTTATGATTGTGATCCGGCTACCAATCCGAATGCTAAACTTTATTCTACATTGACTTATCAGGAAGTGTTGGAAAAAGAGTTAAAAGTGATGGATTTGGCTGCCTTTACATTGGCACGTGATCACGGAATGCCGATTCGTGTATTTAATATGAATAAACCAGGTGCATTACGTCGCGTTATCCTCGGTGAACCGGAAGGTACATTAATTACAGACAAAAAATAGATTTAAAAATCGTTTTGCATTCGTTACAATTCAAGCAATCCTCTAAATTGGCAACCGCTATATGGCGGGAATAGGATTGAAAGAGTAAAAACTGGATTCATATTTGCACAAAATCCATAAGGCAGTAACCCTTATGGATTATTTTGCAAATAAAACATCAGAAATTGTCATTTCATTCAAAATAAAAGGAACATAGTGTGATTAAAACAATTAAAGATGAAGCGCAACAACGTATGGAAAAAAGTGTTGAAGCGTTAAAAAATCAAATTTCAAAAATTCGTACCGGACGCGCTCATCCAAGTTTATTGGATGGTATTCACGTTGAGTACTATGGTGCAGCAACACCTTTGCGTCAGGTAGCGAATGTAGTGGCTGAAGATGCTCGTACACTTGCTATCACTGTATTTGACCGTAGCCTTATTTCTGCTGTAGAAAAAGCGATTATGGCATCAGATTTGGGATTAAATCCAGCATCTGCAGGTACTATAATTCGTGTTCCACTCCCACCATTAACAGAAGAGCGTCGTCGTGATTTAACTAAAATTGTTCGAGCTGAAGCGGAACAAGGGCGCGTTGCAGTTCGTAATATTCGTCGTGATGCAAATGATAAAATTAAAGCATTATTGAAAGAAAAAGAAATCAGTGAAAATGATGAACGTAAGGCACAGGATGAAATCCAAAAATTAACAGATCTTTATGTGAAGAAAGTTGATGAAGCATTAGCAGAAAAAGAAAAAGAATTAATGGATTTCTAATTGCAATATGAAGTAACTGGTGCGGCTCGTACCAGTTATTTTTTATTAAAATTTTAGCAGATATGTAAATCGGGATTGGAATTGTTCCTAAACTTGGCTAATAAGATTAATATTACAGCGCTTATCCAATATTGAAATACGTCTATTAACAGATCAATCTAACATTATGAAAAATATCGTTATCTTAGGTTCTACCGGCTCAATCGGGAAAAGTACACTCTCTGTCATTAAACAAAATAAGGATTATCAGGTTTTTGCGTTAGTTGCCAATAGTAATGTTGAGCTGATCACAGAGCAATGTTTAGAATTTGAACCGCTCTTTGTTGCTTTAGCAAACCATGATGCCGCTAAACAGGTAGCGGAAAAATTAAAACGACAAGGTTGTGCGACAGAAGTATTGGCGGGCGAAGAAGCGATTTGTGAATTGGCGGCACACGAAAAAGCAGATATGGTAATGGCGGCAATTGTTGGTGCGGCAGGATTATTACCGACTTTGTCGGCAATTAAAGCAGGCAAACGTATTTTGTTGGCAAACAAAGAATCTTTAGTAACTTGCGGACAGGTTTTTCTCAATGCAGTAAAACAATATGGTGCAACATTATTGCCGGTGGACAGTGAACATAATGCGATATTTCAATCATTACCAGTGGAAGCACAACAAAATATCGGTTTTTGTGAATTACAACGCTTAGGTATTAGTAAAATTGTGCTAACCGGTTCCGGCGGACCATTCAGAACTAAACCGTTGGATGAGTTTGAAACTATTACTCCAGCACAGGCTATTGCGCATCCTAATTGGTCGATGGGAGCAAAAATCTCTGTTGATTCTGCCACAATGATGAATAAAGGGCTGGAATATATTGAGGCTCGTTGGTTATTTAATGCGAGTGCGGAGCAGATGGAAATTATTATTCATCCGCAATCAATTATTCATTCAATGGTACGTTATATTGACGGTAGTGTTATTGCACAAATGGGTACTCCAGATATGCGGACACCTATTGCTGAAGCGATGTCTTACCCGAAACGGATTGTTTCCGGGGTAGCGCCATTAGATTTTACCAAAATTTCTGAGTTAACTTTTATGGAAGCGGATTTTCAACGCTATCCTAATTTAAAGTTAGCGATTGAAGCATTTGCTGCTGGACAATATGCAACAACAGCAATGAATGCCGCAAATGAGGTAGCGGTTGAGGCATTTCTACAACAAAGACTTAAATTTACTCAAATTGCCGAAATCAATCGATTTGTTGTCGAAAAAATTCCTTCACAAGCAATTAATTCAGTAGATGATGTGTTAGATGTTGATAAAATCGCCAGAGAAGTTGCTAATGATCGTATTTTAAGTTTTTAATCTATAGTTCACGTGGTATATTGTCGCTCGATTTTAATTAGTCTATTTGGTGAAAAATGTCGTTAGATCCGGAAAATATTCCTCAGCACGTTGCTATCATTATGGATGGTAATGGTCGCTGGGCAAAACAAAAAGGTAAATTGCGCGTTTTTGGGCATCGAAATGGTGCGCAAGCAGTTAAACGTGCAGTTTATTATGCGGCACAAACCGGTATCAAATATTTAACACTTTATGCATTCAGCAGTGAAAATTGGCAGAGGCCAGAGAATGAAGTGAATGCACTAATGGATCTTTTTATTAGAATGCTTGATCTGGAAGTGAATAAATTGCATAAGAATAATATTCGATTAAATATTCTTGGCGATATTTCCCGATTCAGTGAAGGATTACAAAAACGAATTCATTATGCGGAACAGCTCACACAAAATAACACCCAATTAACGCTAAATATTGCTGCTAATTATGGCGGCAGATGGGATATTTTACAGGCAGCAAAACATATGTGTTATGAAGTTCAGCGTGGCGTTATTGAGTTGGAAAATGTGGATGAATCTCTGTTTTCAAATTATTTAACAACCGAAAATCAACCGATGGTTGATCTTTTGATCCGTACCAGCGGTGAACAACGCATCAGTAATTTTTTGCTGTGGCAAGCGGCTTATGCTGAATTCTATTTTACAGAAGTTTTATGGCCAGATTTTTCAGAGCAAGAGTTTGAACAAGCATTATATTTTTATCAACAACGGGAGCGCCGGTTCGGAGCCCTTTCAAAAGGATCATAGGAGTCTATTTTGTTAAAAGCTCGAATTTTGTCTGCATTGGTATTAGTTGCCATTGTTTTCATTGTATTATTTGTTTTTCCTCCATTGCTGTTTGCTTGTACTGTAGCATTGTTGGTTACTTTGGCAGTGTGGGAATGGACGCAATTTGCTAATATTAAACAACCGATTGTTCGCCTGATTATTGCCACGATTGCTGCGGCATTTCTTTATTTATTTCTTTATGCTAATAGCGATTATATTTCAGTTGGTAATATTCTGAATAATATGTCTGAATTATTGATTGTTTCTTCATTGGTATGGTGGATTATTGCTTTTTGCTTGGTGTTGAGTTATCCGAAAAGTACAGCATTTTGGGGAAATTCTAGCATTGCCCAACTGTTATTTGCATTTTTTACTTTAGTTCCCTTCTTTTTAAGCTTGATGGCATTACGCTTTTATCATTACAACAGCAATCCGTATCAAGGTATTGTATTGTTACTTTATGTGTTTTTATTGGTTTGGGCAGCGGATACCGGCGCCTATTTTGCCGGTAGGAAATTTGGTAAACATAAGTTAGCACCTAAAGTTTCTCCGGGGAAAACGTGGCAAGGAGCGATTGGTGGTGTATTATTGTCTGCATTGGTAGCTTGTATTTTTCTTAGCATTACACCTTTTTATCAACAAAGCGATCTCTCATTTCTACAATTAATTACAGTATCTATATTAACTGTGTTTGTATCTATTCTTGGCGATTTAAGTGAGAGTATGTTTAAACGCCATTGCGGCATCAAAGATAGTAGTCAATTGATTCCGGGACATGGCGGTATTATGGATCGTATTGACAGTTTAACTGCTGCGTTGCCTGTATTCAGTGCCTTTTTCTTTGTTTTAAATTAAGGATTGCTATGCCATCATTTTTGTGGACAACTTTATCATTTATTGTTGTTATTGCTATTCTCGTGTTTGTACACGAATTTGGGCATTTTTGGGTAGCTAGACGATGTGGGGTAATGGTGCAACGTTTTTCCATAGGCTTTGGAAAGGTAATATGGCGCAAGACGGATAAATATGGTACTGAGTTTGCTATTTCTCTTATTCCTCTCGGTGGCTATGTCAAAATGTTGGATGAGCGCAATGAAACTGTTGCACCGGAATTGCGTCAAAAGGCATTTAATTATCAACCTGTACGTAATCGTCTGCTGATTTATGCCGCTGGGTCATTAGCGAATTTTTTATTTGCACTGTTCGCTTTTTGGATCGTATATCTGATAGGCATTCCTACTTTGCGTCCTATTATTGATAATATCCGTCCTGACTCTATTGCAGCACAGGCAAAATTGCCAAAAGATTATCAGATTACAGCTATTGATCAGCAGGCCATTCATAACTGGGAAGATGTTAATCTAGTGTTAGCGGCGAAAATGGGGGAACCTTCCGTAACTATTTCTTTACGGGATACCACATCAGATAATTCTGTGAATAAAGTGTTGCACTTGGAAAACTGGCATTTTGATTCAAGTGAACAATCGGCAATGACGGCATTGGGAATTGAGCCGAAAGCAACAAAAATTGAAAATGTGATTGCTAAAATATCAGAAAATTCTCCGGCACAAAAAAGTGGCTTGAAAGTTGGTGATCAGATAGTGGCAATTAATGGACAGAAAGTGAATTGGCGACAGTTTGTTGAAGCAATTCAACAATATAAATTACAGCCTTTTGAATTGACAATTCAAAGAAATGGTCAAGCACAAATAGTTAAGATTCAACCTGAATTAAACGAAAAAGGAAAGCCTTATATCGGTGTGATGCCAACAGTACATCAAGTTGATGCAAAATATATTGAAACGCAGCAGTATGATCCGCTTTCCGCATTTTCACATTCGTGGCAAATGGTAGAGCAGTTGTCGTGGGCGACACTAAAAATTATTGGTAAACTTTTTACTGGTGAGGTTGGTCTAAACAGCTTAGGAGGGCCAATTTCGATTGCACAAGGAGCGGGTATATCATCGGAAAATGGTTTTACCTATTTCTTACGTTTTATGGCATTGATCAGTGTAAACTTAGGAATGATGAATTTGTTTCCATTGCCAGTTTTAGATGGTGGTCAAATAGTGTTTTTATTAATAGAAGGAATCACTAAACGACCAGTATCGGAAAAAATACAGAATATTGCATACCGAATTGGGATTGCATTACTATTATGGCTCACGGTTTTTGTATTATTTAATGATATAATGCGTTTATAATACAACCGTAAAAAATGAGATTTTACTGTTATTCGAACAACAGGATTAAGCAATATGAAAAAACTTTTATTAACCACTTTATTATTCAGCAGCACAACAACGTTTGCTGCACCGTTTGTAGTAAAAGATATCCGTATTGATGGCGTAGCGGCGGATAATAAGCCTGCCGTTATGGCACAATTGCCGGTTAAAGTAGGGCAAACTATTACAGATCGAGATATTGCGAATGTTGTGCGGACTTTATATTTGAATGGTTCTTTTGCTAATGTACAAGCTTCACAGGAAGGGAATACACTAGTCGTTAACGTAACTCAACGGGCTACGATCAGTAGCCTTGAAATTTCTGGCAATGATTCGATTCCAAAAGACGCATTACAACAAAATTTAGATGCTAATAATATTAAACAAGGTAGTCTATTGAATCGTGAAAAAATGGACGCATTCAGCACGGAACTGGTTAATTATTATCATTCTATTGGTTTTTATAATGCCAAAGTGCATTTTAATGTCGATACCGTCAACGGTAATCAAGCTAATGTGAAGTTAGAGATTGTAGAAGGTGATCGTGCATTGGTGAAACAGATCAAATTTGAAGGAAATAAATCTTTTGATAGTTCTACTTTATTAGAGCAGATGGAAATTCAGCCAGATGTGTCTTGGTGGAATTTCTTTGCTAGCAGTAAGTTAGATCAACAAAAATTCCAAAAAGATTTACAAGCATTAAAAACTTTCTATCTCAATCACGGTTATCCGAAATTCAATATTATCGATGTGAAAACTGATGTTAGCGAAGACAAGAAAGACATCAACATTACCATTGATGTTTCCGAAGGCGATAAATATGAAGTGAGCGGTGTTCGTATTGTCGGTGATACCGCCGGTTTATCAGATGAAATGCAGCCGTTGTTGAAAAAAATCTATGTCGGTGAGTTGTTTAACGGTGATAACGCTAAAGATGTGGAAGATGGTATTAAGAATATTTTAGGTAATCATAGTTATGCCGCAGCACAAGTGAATTTAGTACCGGAATTTGATGAAGCTAATCATAAAGTGAATTTGACTTATGTAGTGGATGCAGGTCGTCGTTATTATGTGCGAAATATCATATTTAAAGGAAATGATGCCAGTGCAGATAAAACATTGCGTCAAGAAATGCGTCAACAGGAAGGTGCATTGTATTCACTTTCTGCAATTCAACAAGGTAAATTACGTTTAGAGCGTACTGGTTTCTTTGAAACGGTTGAAAGCAGCACAGAAATGGTTAATGGCACTAATGATCAAATGGATGTCATCTATAATGTAAAAGAGCGGAATACCGGAAGTATCAACTTCGGTATTGGTTACGGTACTGAAAGCGGTTTAAGTTATAACGCTAGCGTGAAACAGGATAATTTCTTGGGAACAGGGGCATCGGCTAGTTTATCAGGTACAAAAAATGATTATGGTATGAGTATCGCATTAGGTTATAACGAGCCTTATTTTACTAAAGATGGTGTCAGTCTTGGCGGAAGTGTTTTCTACGATAAATATGATAACTCGAAAAATGATGACCAAGCATCCTACTCAAAAACCTCTTATGGTGTAGATGCTACTTTAGGTTTTCCTGTTAATGAAAATAACTCTTACTATCTTGGTTTAAGTTACGCACATAATAAATTAAAAGATATCGATCCTGAATATCATCGTGCGCTTTATCTTGACTCTATCAAAGCGGATTCTTGGGAATTCTCCAATGATGATTTTGATTTTAGCTTAGGTTGGGTTTACAACAGCTTGAATCGTGGTTTCTTCCCGACTCAAGGGGTGAAAGCAACTATCGGTGGTAGAGTGAGTATTCCGGGTTCTGATAACAAATATTATAAATTGAATGCCAATATTGTTGGCTATTATCCATTAAATCGAGATAATTCGTGGGTAATTTCCGGACGAGCAGGCATTAACTATGCTAATGGTTTTGGTGGTAAGAAATTACCGTTTTATCAATATTATACTGCTGGTGGTATAGGCTCATTGCGAGGATTTTCTTATGGTTCTGTAGGTCCAAATGCATTGTATATCGATACCAATATATGTAAGCCGGTAGTAGGAAACAAAGTTAATACAGACTTTAATTGTTATAAAGATGGTATTGATGACGATGTGGTTGGTGGTAATGTAATGGGAACCGCAAGTGTTGAGTTGATTATGCCGACACCGTTTGTTAGCGATAAGAATCAAACTTTAGTAAGAACTTCGTTATTCGTAGACGCGGCAAGTGTTTGGGATACACATTGGGATAAGTCATTATCAACACAAGGTATTCCAGATTATAGCGATCCAAGCCGAATCAGAGCATCAGCAGGGATTTCGTTTCAATGGCAATCACCGATTGGGCCATTGGTATTCTCTTATGCAAAACCTATTAAAAAATATGATGGTGATGATATTGAACAGTTCCAATTTAGTATTGGCGGTTCATTCTAAATCATTAAAAAGGGAACTTATTAAAGAATAAGTTCTCTAATATACTCAATAATTTAAAAATCGTTAGGAGTTTTTTTATGAAAAAATCATTAAAAGTTGCAGGATTAACTTTAGCATTGGCGAGCAGTGCATTATTTGCTTCAGCAGCAAATGCAGAGGAAAATATCGTATTTATTAATTATGCTTATATTTTCCAACACGCACCGGAACGTGAAGCGGCATTGAAAAAATTGGATGCTGAATTCAAAACACCTGTAGAGGAATTACAGAAGAAAGAAAAAGTAATTATGGATAAAATCCAAAAATTACAGAAAGATGCGAAAAACTTACGTCAAGCAGATATCAAAAAACGTGAAGACGAAATCAACAAATTACGTGTTGACTATGATAAAGAAGCTAGTGAATTACAACAAAAAATCAATGCTCGTCGTGCAGAAGAGGATAATAAAGTTGTTGAGTCTATTCAAAAAGTAATTAATGAAATTGCTAAAGAGAAAAAATACACTTTCGTGATTGATGCAAATGCTGTTGCTTTTGCTACAGATAACAAAAATATTACTAAAGATGTAATGGCTAAACTTGCACCGGCAGCAGATAAAAAATAGGAGCTCGCTGGAATATGCAACAATACCGTCTAATTGATTTGGCGGAAAAAGTCGGCGGTACTCTTAAGGGTAACGCCGATATTTTCGTTGAGAGTATTGCACCATTGGAGCGTGCGACATCACAACAGTTAACTTTTATTTCCAATCCTAAGTTTCGACCTTTACTTGCACAAAGCCAAGCTGGTGTGTTGTTGGTTAGCGAAGCCGATTTGCCTTATTGCGCTGATGATCAGAATGTGATTGTTGTGAAAGATCCTTATGTAGCTTATGCAATTTTGGCACAATTAATGGATACTACACCGCAACCTTCTGCCGATATTGCAGAAAGCGCAGTGATTTCTACAAGCGCATTATTAGGAAAAAATGTCAGCATTGGAGCGAATGCCGTAATTGAAGATGGAGCTATCATTGGTGATGATGTTTGTATTGGTGCCGGATGTTTTATTGGTAAAAATGCTAAAATTGGTGCAAGAACAAAATTATGGGCAAATGTATCGGTTTATCACAATGTTGAGATCGGTGAAGACTGTTTAATTCAATCCTCGGCAGTTATCGGTAGTGATGGATTCGGTTATGCGAATGAGAAGGGGAAATGGATTAAAATTCCTCAAACTGGTAGCGTAATTATCGGTAATTGTGTTGAAATTGGAGCTTGCACCTGTATTGATCGTGGAGCATTGGATTCTACCGTAATTGAAGATAATGTAATTATTGATAACCTCTGTCAAATTGCACATAACGTCCATATTGGTACAGGAACGGCTATTGCTGGAGGTGTGATTATGGCTGGTAGTTTGCACGTTGGGCGTTATTGCTTGATTGGTGGTGCAAGCGTGATTAACGGTCATATGGAAATTTGTGATGGTGTTACCATTACTGGTATGGGGATGGTGATGCGTCCGATCACCAAACCAGGCGTCTATTCTTCAGGCATTCCGTTACAAACTAATAAGGAGTGGCGTAAGACCGCAGCTTTAACATTGGGCATTAACGATATGAATAAGCGTTTGAAAGCGTTAGAAAAACAAATTAAGAATATCAACAATTAACTCTATTTTTAAGGGGCAACTACAGTGACAACCGAACGAGAACCACGAATAGTCGATATTGATGAAATTATGCAACTTTTGCCACACCGTTACCCATTTTTGTTGGTTGATCGAGTGCTGGATTTTGAAGAAGGAAAATGGATTAAAGCGATCAAAAATGTAAGCGTTAACGAGCCTTGTTTTACCGGTCATTTCCCTCAGAAACCGATTTTCCCTGGAGTATTAATTCTTGAAGCATTAGCACAGGCAGCCGGTGTATTGGCATTTAAAACGACACAACTTTCTGAAAATGAGCTTTATTATTTTGCAGCGATTGATAATGCTCGTTTTAAAAAACCAGTGTTCCCGGGAGATCAATTGCTGTTAACGATTGAATTTGAACGAGAAAGACGTGGTGTAATGCGTTTTAAAGGTGTGGCAACAATTGATGGTCAATTGGTGTGCGAAGCTGATTTGATGTGTGCCAGACGAGGAGTGTAATATGATCCATCCAAGTGCCAAGATTCATTCGACAGCTATTGTCGAAGAGGGGGCGAAGATCGCCGAAAACGTGGTGATCGGCCCGTTTTGTATTGTAGAGAAAACAGTCGAAATCGGAGCGAATACTATATTAAATTCACACATTGTAGTAAAAGGCAAAACGAAAATTGGTGAAAACAACCATATTTTCCAATTTGCTACTATTGGTGAAATTAATCAGGATTTGAAATATGCTGGTGAAGCGACAGAAACGGTTATTGGTAATAATAACCGTATCCGTGAACACGTTACAATCCATCGAGGCACAGTGCAAGGCGGTGGAATCACCAAAATTGGTGATAATAATCTATTTATGGTGAATGCGCATATTGCACACGATTGTCAAATTAAAAATAACTGTATTTTGGCTAATAATGCAACATTAGCAGGACACGTTCAATTAGATGATTTCGTCATCGTAGGCGGAATGTCAGCTATCCATCAATTTGTTATTGTTGGTGCGCATGTAATGTTGGGTGGTGGTTCAATGGTAAGTCAGGATGTGCCACCATATGTGATGGCACAAGGAAATCACGCTCGTCCATTCGGTATCAATATTGAAGGATTGAAACGGCGTGGTTTTGATAAGTCGACACTACACGTTATTCGTAGTGTTTATAAATTGATCTATCGTAGTGATAAAACTTTAGAAGAGATTATGCCGGAAATTGAGCAGATTGCTTCAACTGAGTCCTCAATCAGTTTCTTTATTGATTTCTTTAAACGTTCAACACGTGGCATTATTCGTTAATTGTTGTATTTATATTATTAATTGAATCTAAACCGTACTTTATATACCAATAAAGTGCGGTTTATTTATCAAAACTTGTTAGCAGCTATAACTTCACCATTTACGGTGGCAGAATGTATTTAATTTGGGAGCATTGTGCCCCTTCAAGATCAAAGAATTTATAGAGAACATTTTATCTGATTTTCTATAAATTAAGAGATTGAAACAGCAAACGTGTTGAATAAGGAGAAAGAGAATGCAGGATCTTCAGCTTAGTGCGAATTATGCACCTACTATTGCGATTGTTGCTGGAGAGGTGTCCGGTGACACATTAGGTGCAGGATTAATTCAAGCCTTAAAAATTCGTTATCCGCAAGCGAAATTTATCGGTATCGGTGGCACTAAAATGCAACAGCAAGGTTTTGAGTCGCTTTTTGATATGGAAGAGTTGAGTGTTATGGGGTTAATGGAAGTAGTGAAACATTTACCTCGTTTGTTAAAAATACGCCACTCACTGATTGAACAATTATTAAACTTAAAACCAGATGTTTTTATCGGGATTGATGCGCCGGATTTTAATATTGATGTTGAATTAAAACTTAAGCAGAACGGCATTAAAACCTTGCATTATGTGAGTCCGTCAGTATGGGCGTGGCGACAAAATAGAATTCATAAAATTGCTAAGGCAGTAAATATGATGTTGGTTTTTATGCCGTTTGAAAAGGCGTTTTATGATAAACATCAAGTGCCTTGCCGTTTTATAGGGCATACTTTGGCGGATGCCTTACCATTGAAACCTGATCGATTAGAAGCTTGCCAGTTTTTACAAATTGATCCGCAGCAACGTTATTTATCGATTTTAGTTGGTAGTCGCCATAATGAAGTTGCTTTTTTGGCGGAAACTTTTATTAAAACCGCTATTTTGCTTAAACAACAATATCCAGATATCAAATTATTAGTACCGTTGGCGAACGAGAAATGTCGTCAACAGTTTGAGCAAATTTTGCAGCAGACTGCACCGGATCTGGAAATGATTTTATTAAATGGACACGCTAAGCAGGCGATGATTGCGGCGGAAGCGACATTATTGGCATCCGGCACGGCAGCATTGGAAGCAATGTTATGTAAATCACCGATGGTAGTTGGCTATAAAATGAAAGGCAGCACTTATTGGTTAGCAAAACGACTAGTCAAAACCAATTATATTTCCTTGCCGAATATTTTAGCGAATAAAATGTTGGTGCCGGAGATGATTCAAGAACAATGTGAGCCGACATTATTGGCAGAAAAATTGACAATCTACTTTTCTGAAAGTGAACAGGATCGCCGTTATTGTGTTGAATTACGGCAAACGTTTACCGATTTGCATCGATCTATCCAACAAGATGCGGATAAATTAGCGGCAGAAGCGGTAAGCGATATTTTAGAAGGAAATATTGAAGTATGACCGATTTTGTCTATCCGAATGCAAAACTGATTGCCGGCGTGGATGAGGTCGGTCGAGGTCCATTAGTCGGTGCAGTGGTAACAGCAGCAGTGATTTTAGATCCAGAAAGACCGATAGCCGGTTTAGCCGATTCTAAAAAATTGTCTGAAAAAAAACGTCTGTTACTTGCTGAAGAGATAAAAGAAAAAGCGTTAGCGTGGAGTTTGGGTAGAGCAGAAGCAACAGAGA
Source organism: Gallibacterium genomosp. 2 (assembly GCF_000771895.1). Lineage (NCBI taxonomy): Bacteria > Pseudomonadati > Pseudomonadota > Gammaproteobacteria > Pasteurellales > Pasteurellaceae > Gallibacterium > Gallibacterium genomosp. 2. Next base: position 18,893 of record NZ_JPXY01000039.1, on the reverse strand, counting down.
TTGATCGGATTAATATTTTACAAGCAACAATGTTGGCGATGTGCCGTGCAGTACAAGGATTACACATTCAACCGGATTTTGTCTTGATTGACGGTAACAGAATTCCATCAGCGTTAAAGATAGCAGCACAAGCAGTGGTAAAAGGAGATAGTTTAGTAGCGGAAATCAGTGCGGCATCCATTTTGGCAAAAGTTGCACGAGATCAGGAAATGTTATTATTGCATCAAAAATATCCGCAATACGGCTTTGATCGTCACAAAGGTTATCCGACCAAATTGCATTTGGAATCGATTGAAAAATATGGCATTTTGGCTGAACATCGACAAAGTTTTGCACCAGTAAAAAAATATATAAAAGGATAAATTATGAAAAAACAGCTATTAGCATTATTGGCACTTTCTATGGTGACCACAGTTTTCGCCGATAACGCGAAAATTATTGCGCAATTAAAGAAATTGGGCGTTGAAAAAGTGGAAGTTCAAGATTCGCCATTAAATGGCTTGAAAGCGGCAGTTACCGATCAAGGCATTTTATATGTTTCTGAAGATGGCAAATATGTATTGCAAGGTAATTTATATCAATTAACCGATAGCGGTGCGATTAATCTTTCTAATAAATTATTAGTGGCACAAGTAGAAAATTTAAAAAATGAGATGATTGTTTATCCAGCAAAAAATGAAAAATATGTTGTTACGGTATTTATGGATATTACCTGCCATTATTGCCATATTCTGCACGAACAGCTGAAACAATATAATGATTTGGGCATTACCGTACGTTATTTAGCTTTCCCAAGAGGTGGATTATCTAGCCAAGCTGCTCAGCAAATGGAAAGTATTTGGACGGATAAAGATCCATCATATGCTTTGAATGAAGCTGAAAAAGGTAATTTGCCGACCAAAATGAAAACGCCGAATATCGTCAGCAAACATTACCAATTAGGTTTACAATATGGCGTGCGTGGCACACCGAGTATCATTTTGCCTAGTGGTGAATTGTTGGGAGGTTATGTGCCTCCGCAAGAGTTGTTAAAAATTTTACAAGAGTAATACTTGAAGGCTTAAAAGCAGAATTGTAGTAGATAGAGCAGTAAAAATAGTATGAACGATCAGGCTGTAAAAATTATTCAACGGAGAGAAGTTGCAAACGGAGTTCAAGTGAATGCAGATCCGTTATTGGATCGCATTTATCGCAGTCGAGGCATAGCATCTGAAGCGGAACTAAATTATGCCTTGAAATATATGTTGCCGCCCTCTTTATTGACGCATTTGGAGCAAGCAACTGAATTATTGATTGAATCCTATCATCAACAAAAGCGGATTGTGATTGTCGGTGATTTTGATGCGGATGGTGCAACCAGTATTGCAGTTGCGGTATTCGCTTTACGTCAGTTAGGGTTTCAATCAGTTGATTTTTTAGTGCCGGATCGTTTTGAACAAGGTTATGGCTTGAGTGTTTCTGTGGCGCAAGATGCGCTAGATAAACAGGCGCAGTTAGTGATTACTGTTGATAACGGCGTTTCTTCACTAGAGGGTGTTGATTATTTAAAACAACATCAGGTGCAAGTGATTGTTACCGATCACCATTTGCCGGGTGAAAAATTACCAAATGCCGATGTTATTGTGAATCCTAATTTAGTGCATTGCGGTTTTCCATCCAAATATCTCGCTGGAGTGGGGGTGACTTTCTATTTAATGGTGGCGTTACGCGCTGCCTTTCGCCAACAAGGGCTTTTTGCGGATAAAAAAGAGCCTAACTTTGCGGAATTATTGGATTTTGTCGCATTGGGAACGGTGGCTGATGTGGTGCCGTTGGATCACAATAACCGCATTCTTGTTTCTCAAGGCTTGGCAAGAATACGCACACAACATTGCCATTGTGGAATTCGTGCTTTAATTGAAGTTGCTAATCTTGATATTACACAAATAGTTTCTAGTCATTTAGGTTTTTCTATTGCTCCCCGATTAAATGCTGCCGGTAGAATTGATAATATGTCGATTGGCGTGGAGTTACTTTTATCAGAAACAATGGAACAGGCGCGAGCGTTAGCGCTGGAATTGGATACACTTAATAAAACGCGCAAAGAGATAGAAATTGGGATGAAACAGGAAGCATTGCATTATTTGCGTGAGTTAAAACCGATCTATCAGGAAGATACTTTTGCTATTGCGCTTTATCGTCCGGATTGGCATCAAGGCGTATTAGGCATTTTAGCGGCAAGAATGAAAGATCAATTTCATCGTCCGACAGCGATTTTTACACAGGAAGATGAGGGCATTTTGCGTGGTTCTGCACGTTCAATAGAAGGTTTGCATATTCGTGATCTGCTTGATCATATCCATTGTCAACATCCTGAAATCATTATTAAATTCGGCGGTCACGCAATGGCAGCCGGTTTGAGTATTCACCAGAGATATTTCCCGGAATTTCAACGATTGTTCAACCAGTATGCAAAAGCTTGGTTGAATGAAAAATCATTACAAGGTGTTATTTATACTGATGGTGAATTAGGCGCTCAACAAATGAATGTAACAACGGCGGAAATGTTGCAATTTGCCGGTCCGTGGGGGCAACATTTTCCAGAGCCTCAATTTGATGGAGAATTTCGCATCTTACAGCAACGACTTGTAGGGGAAAAACATCTAAAAATGTTGCTGGAACCGATACAGGGAGGAGGATTGTTTGATGCAATTCAGTTTAATGTCGATACTAGACGGTTCCCTGATTTATCGATTAAAACAGCACGGATGGTCTATCATCTTTCAATCAATGAGTATAGATGTAATAGACAAGTGCAACTATTAGTCAATTATATAGAGATATTGGAATAAATAATGAACAGTATTAAGTTGGCAATGCAAATTTTTTATTTTTTGCTTTTTGCGTTATCGGCGACGGTGAGTTACGCAGAACAGTTGCCGATTTTTAAAGATGGTAAGGACTATTTTTCCTATAAGCAACCGATACAAGAAGAACCGGCAGCAGACAATAAGATCAAAATTAAATTTTTCTTTTCCTATGAGTGTCGTATTTGTTTAATGGCGGCGGATAATTTGAGTTTATATAAACGAATGAATCCGGATAAAGTTGATATTGAATGGATTCCGGCGGCGACACCGGGAGGTTATTTTTCGGCAGCGGTTTATTACTCTCTAGAGAGTATGGGACATCCGGATCTTGCCGATCTATTTATTTTTGATACGGCGGAACAAAAGTTTAATCGAAATAATCGCCATCGAGGGAAATTCTTACAAGAGTGGTTAACACGTAAACAAATTAATCTTGAGACTTTTTTAGAGGTGTTTAATTCGGAATTAGTTGCCGCTAAAGTGAATCAATCTATTAATTCGACATCAAAATATGGGGTATTTACCTTGCCGTTTGTTTCGGTTAATGGGCGTTATGTTTTAACTGGTAGTACACTCTATAATGATGATTACACGATGGCGGTTTTGGATTCATTAACAGCAAAAATTGTACAAGAACAACGAGGAAAAAAATGAAACTAGGTATTGTCGGTGCAATGGCACAAGAGGTCGAAATATTACAAAGTTTAATGAAAAATAAACGGATAAATAGATTAGCGAATTGTACAATTTACGAGGGGGAAATTGGTCGTCATCAGGTGGCATTACTGCAATCAGGAATTGGTAAAACCGCAGCAGCAATGGGAACAACCGCATTGATTTTAACTTGCCAACCGGATTGTATTATTAATACTGGTTCGGCAGGTGGTTTAAATCCACAATTAAATATCGGCGATATTATTATTTCTGATAAAGTGTGCTATCACGATGCTGATGTAACTGCTTTTGGTTATGCTAAGGGGCAGTTGCCAGCGTGTCCGGAAAAATTTACGGCAGATGCGAAATTGATTGAAATTGTGAATACAGTGGTAACCGAGCAGGTGCAAAATGCTGTGATTGGTTTAGTCTGTTCCGGAGATCAATTTATTAATGGTGCCAATATGATTGCTCGAATTCGTCAGGATTTCCCTGAAGTTGCGGCGGTGGAAATGGAAGCAGCAGCGATAGCCCACACTTGTTACGCTTTTAATGTGCCGTTTGTTGTTATTCGCGCCATTTCCGATGTGGCAGATAAAGAATCACATATCTCTTTTGATGAGTTTTTACCGATAGCGGTCAAACAATCATCCAAGATTGTGTTGGCAGTGTTGGAAAAGTTAGCGTAAATCACTGAAAATAAAACAGAACAAAAAAGAATCCGTATCCAAAAAGTTAGTTTTCTAACTGATTAAGATGCGGACTTTTTTAGGCATAGTGGACAAGAGTGTTGGTAATAATTACCAAAATAATTAAGACCAACACTTTTTCTATTATTGGGAGCTTTCTATTTCTCGCCGTGTTTTTCCAACCATTGTTGCATAAATTTAATTTCTGCTTGTTGGGCTTTAATAATATTTTCAGCAAGTTGTCTTAGTTCTGGATCTTTACCATATTTCAATTCGACTTCCGCCATTGCTACTGCACCTTGATGGTGTGGCAACATTCCGGCAGCGAATGCAACGTCTGGATCTTGATGGGCAATGCCTTTCATCATTGAATCGTGCATTGCGCCCATAGATTGCATATAAGCTTCATTTGCTGCTGACATCTGGTGGGAATGGGACATTTCGGCATAGGCATAAGAGGCAAATGCAAAAATAGCAATCGCTGATAGTAGTTTTTTCATTATTACTCCTTTGCTTAAGTTAATAAAAAATCAAAACAGTTGTCAGCATAAGCCTTTCCCTAACTGGAATCAAAATACCTTAAATTGAGTAATTTCGTTTACCAAAAATAGCAGTGCCGATGCGTACCATCGTAGAACCACAAGCAATTGCTGTTCTCATATCGTCTGTCATTCCCATTGATAATGTATCGATTTTTTGTTGAGGGAAGCATTGTTGTAGTTGTTGTAAAAGTGATTTCATTTGATTGAAAATGGTAATTTGTTGGTTAATGTCTTCTGTTGGAGCTGGAATCGCCATAAGTCCGCGTAGTTGTAATTTTGGTAATTTAATAATTTGTTGTGCTAGCTCTTCCATTTGTTGCGGTGCAATACCGGATTTTGAATTTTCATCACTGATATTAATTTGGATCAACACTTGCAACGGTTGGAGGTGATCAGGGCGTTGTTGGCTTAGACGTTCGGCAATTTTTACGCGATCAATTGTTTGTACCCAATCAAAATGTTCTGCCACAATACGCGTTTTATTGGATTGTAATGGACCGATAAGATGCCAGGTAATATCGTTGATATTTTGTTGTTGTGCCAGTTGAATTTTTTCTACACCTTCCTGCACATAATTTTCGCCAAATTGATATTGTCCGGCATAATAAGCTTTGAGGATGTCAGAAAAAGGTTTAGTTTTGCTGACCGCTAAAAGCATTACTTTTTGAGTAGGATGACAATCTTCGATTTGTTGGCGAATATGCACTAAATTTTGTTCAATATTCATTTTTATCTCCTAAATGTCTAAAACGGTTTTTATTATAGAAAAAATTTCAATTATTCTCATAAATTTATTTGACAAGTGGAATGAATTTAGGTACTTATTATCACTATTGAAATTCAAAATGAGCTATAAAGATTTCCATGACAATGACTGTTATTACGATGACCCACATTATGATGACCATTATTATTAGTGGGGCGGGTTAGCACTCAAAAAACAGGATTGTTAAACCCGCATCTTAAAAAATGCGGGTTTTTTTATGGGTAATGGTTTAGATAATTTTCAAAATACAATAAAGAGGACAACATCATGCGAGTATTAAAATTTGGCGGAACATCATTGGCAAATCCGGAACGTTTTTCTCAAGCGGGTGAGCTTATTCTGCAAGCACATTTAAAAGATCAGGCAGCAGCGGTACTTTCTGCCCCAGCGAAGATCACCAACTACTTGGTGGCATTGGTTGATAAGACAAATAAAGGTGAGGATAAACAACAGGATTTCAAAGAAGCAAAGCAAATTTTTGAGAATATTTTGAGTGGTTTGAAGCAAAAAAATGCAAAATTTGATGATGATAAATTAAGAAAAGTTGTCCAAAAGGAATTTGACCAAATAGAATCTGCCCTCTCCCAATTTTCTCCTCAATCTCAATGCCCAGATAATATTAATGCTTCAATCATTTCTCGTGGTGAAAAACTGTCAATTGCGATGATGGCAGCTTGGTTTGAAGCGCAAGGTTACCAAGTATATGTGATTGATCCAGTAAAACAATTATTAGCACAAGGGGAATATTTAGAGTCTTCTGTTGATATTGAGGAATCCACTAAACGAATTAATGCACCGTCAATTCCAAAACAGAGTGTGGTGCTAATGGCAGGATTTACCGCCGGTAATGATAAAGGCGAATTAATGGTGTTAGGTCGCAACGGTTCGGATTATTCCGCAGCGGTTTTAGCCGCTTGTCTACATGCAGATTGTTGTGAAATCTGGACTGATGTGGATGGTGTTTACACTTGTGATCCTCGTTTAGTACCGGATGCAAAATTATTAGAAACAATGTCTTATCAGGAAGCGATGGAGCTTTCCTATTTCGGTGCGAAAGTTATTCACCCACGGACTATTGCACCGATTGCACAATTTAATATTCCTTGTTTGATTAAAAATACCGGTAATCCAAGTGCGGCAGGCACATTGATTGATGGCAATGTACATTCTGAAACCTTGCAGGTGAAAGGTATTACCAACTTGAATGACGTGGTAATGTTTAATGTTTCCGGACCGGGAATGCAAGGAATGGTTGGTATGGCAGCACGTGTTTTTGACACAATGTCAAGAGCTGGCATTTCTGTTATTTTAATTACCCAGTCTTCATCAGAATATAGTATTAGTTTTTGTGTACCACAAAAATCTGCTACTAAAGCGAAGAGTGCCTTAAAACGTGCTTTTGCTAATGAATTGTCTTCTGGTGCTTTAGATGAAATTGAAATTTTGGATAATTTGGCAATTATCTCTGTTGTTGGGGACGGAATGCGTAAAAGTCGTGGTATAGCTGCAAAATTCTTTACTGCATTAGCACAGGCGAATGTCAACATCGTTGCGATTGCTCAAGGGTCGTCTGAACGTTCTATTTCAACTGTAGTGCCACAATCAAAAGCAATAGAAGGAGTAAAAGCAACACATCGTGCGTTGTTTAATAGTCAACAATCATTGCGTATTTTTTTGGTCGGAACAGGTGGGGTTGGCGGTGAGTTATTGGATCAAATCGCTCATCAACAACAGTTTTTAGCTGAAAAAAATATTGCTATTCGTGTTTGCGGAATAGCCAATTCAAAGCGTCTTTTATTGAATGTTGATGGTTTGGATTTAACTGATTGGCGTGAAAAATTAGAAAATTCCAATGAACATTTCTCTTTACATCGTTTTATTGATGCGGTGGAAGATCAACACGTTCTGAATCCGATTTTTGTAGACTGTACTTCCAATCAAGAGATTGCAGATAGTTATTTAACTTTCTTAAATGCTGGTTTCCACGTGGTTACGCCTAACAAAAAAGCGAATACCTCAAGTTTGGCGTATTATCACAAATTGCGTGATGCAGCCTTGGTTAATCAGCGTCTTTTCCTTTATGACACTAATGTCGGTGCCGGTTTGCCGGTGATTGAAAATTTGCAAAACTTATTAGCGGCAGGTGATGAAGTTGAACTGTTTGATGGTATTTTATCCGGTTCGCTTTCCTTTATTTTCGGTGAATTGGAGCAAGGAAAATCATTATCTGAAGTAACACGTTTAGCGAAAGAAAAAGGGTTTACCGAGCCCGATCCCCGAGATGATCTTTCCGGTCAGGATGTGGCGCGTAAATTATTGATTTTAGCGCGTGAAACCGGTTTGGAATTGGAGCTCAAAGATATTGAAGTGGAAGGGGTGTTGCCGAAAGGCTTTGCTGAAGGTAAATCCACCGCTGAATTTATGGCAATGTTGCCTGAATTGGATGAAGAGTTTGCAAAACGCGTGCAGGCAGCACAGGCAGCAGGCAAAGTGTTGCGTTATGTCGGGGAAATCAATCACGGCAAGTGCAAAGTGGCAATCAAAGCGGTAGATGCGGAAGATCCGCTCTATAAAGTGAAAAATGGCGAAAATGCATTAGCATTTTATACTCGTTATTATTCACCAATTCCTTTATTATTACGGGGTTATGGTGCAGGAAATAATGTGACTGCTGCCGGAATTTTTGCAGATATTTTGCGGACTTTACGCCGTTAATAAAGAGGATTGATTATGTTACGAATTTATGCGCCGGCTTCAAGTGCCAATATCAGTGTCGGATTTGATACTTTAGGGGCGGCAATTTCACCGATTGATGGTTCATTGTTGGGTGATATTATTCAAATTGAGGAGTGTGCCAATCAATTTGAATTTGAAAGTGTCGGTTATTTTGTGCGTAAATTGCCGAAAGAGCCACAAAAAAATATTGTCTATCAGGCTTATGTGCTGTTTAGTGAGCGTTTGAAATTGCGTAATCAGCCATTAAAACCGTTGCGTTTAACCTTAGAAAAGAATATGCCGATAGGTTCAGGATTAGGTTCAAGTGCCTGTTCAATTGTGGCGGCATTGGTCGCGTTAAATCAATTCCATCAAGAACCGTTTTCTGATATGGAATTGTTGGAGATGATGGGGGAATTGGAGGGCAGAATTTCCGGTTCAATCCATTACGATAATGTTGGTCCTTGTTTTATGGGGGGCGTGCAGTTTATGGTGCAGTCGCTAGGGTCAATTTGTCAGCGTTTACCCTTTTTCGATCATTGGTATTGGGTCTTGGCTTATCCGGGAATTGAAGTTTCCACCGCAGAAGCGAGAGCTATTTTGCCGAAAAGTTATACTCGTCAAGATGTGATTGCTCACGGCAGACATTTAGGGGGATTCGTACACGCTTGTCATACTCATCAAGAAAATTTAGCCGCCATTATGATGAAAGATGTCATTGCAGAGCCTTATCGCCAGCAATTATTACCAAATTTTGCAGAAGTGAAACAGGCAACACAGGATCTTGGGGCGTTGGCAACAGGTATTTCAGGTTCAGGGCCAACAATGTTCGCTATTGCACCGGATTTAACCACCGCAAATAAAGTGGCGGATTATTTAGAAAAACACTATTTACAAAATAATGAAGGTTTTGTGCATATTTGTCAGGTCGACAACCAAGGTGCAAGACAACTTAGTTAAGGAATAAAAGGAAAAAGAATGAATTTATACAACATCAAACATCCGGAAGAGAAAGTCAATTTTTCACAGGCAGTGCGTCAAGGATTAGGAAAAGATCAAGGTTTATTTTTCCCAGAAACATTGCCGCATTTTGAGAATGTTGATGAATTATTAGCTCTGCCTTTGGTAGAGCGTAGTCAACGAATTTTATCTGCTATAATTGGTGATGAAATTAGTGCTGAACAGTTAGCAAATATGGTAGCAAAAGCGTTTACCTTTTCGGCACCTTTAGTCAAAGTTGAAGATCATATTTATGCATTGGAGTTGTTTCACGGTCCGACATTGGCTTTTAAGGATTTCGGTGGACGCTTTATGGCTCAAGCATTAGCAACTGTTCGTAAAGATGGCAAAATTACTATTTTAACAGCAACTTCAGGCGATACCGGTGCGGCGGTGGCACACGCATTTTATGGATTGGAAAATATTGATGTAGTAATTCTCTATCCGAAAGGTAAAATCAGTGTGTTGCAAGAAAAATTATTCTGCACCTTGGGGGGCAATATTCGTACTATCGCCATTGAAGGTGATTTTGATGCTTGTCAAGCTCTAGTCAAACAGGCCTTTGATGACCAGGAATTGCGTGAGGCAATTGGTCTAAATTCAGCGAATTCAATTAATATTAGTCGTTTATTGGCACAAATTTGTTACTATTTTGAAGCGTTCGCACAATTACCGAAAGCGCAACGTCAAAATGTGGTAGTCTCTGTGCCAAGCGGTAATTTTGGTAATTTAACTGCGGGATTAATCGCAAAAGCTATAGGTTTACCGATTAAGCGTTTTATCGCTGCAACCAATGCTAACGATACCGTACCACGTTATTTGCGTTCTCATCAATGGCAACCGAATGCTACAGTGTCGACCTTATCCAATGCAATGGATGTTAGCCGCCCAAATAACTGGCCGCGCGTTGAGGAGTTATTCCGTCGTAAAAATTGGTCATTGAATGACTTGCATTCTGATAGTGTAACTGACAATGAAACTAAGCAAACATTGAAGGATATGTTTGCTAACGGATACCTCTGTGAACCACACGGTGCTATTGCTTATCGAGTGCTTAAACAGGATTTACAACCGGAAGAAACCGGTATTTTCCTTTGTACGGCACATCCAGCAAAATTTAAAGAAAGTGTTGAACGAATTTTAGAGACTGAAGTGGCATTACCGGAAGCATTGGCTAAACATAACGCCTTACCATTATTATCAATTACAATGCCAGCGGATTTTGATAAATTGAAAGTGTTTTTGTTAAAAGAAATTACTAATTAATAATAAAATAAAGGTGACAAATTTAAATGTCACCTTTTTTATATTCTAAATAAATTGATAAACAATTTGTTGATAATAAGGTTGAAGCGCTTTTTGGATTCCTCCATACTGATACCATTCCGGATGATTTGGAGTGTCTGGTAATGCTTCAGGCTCTAACGCAATGGCTTGATAATTTTGATATTTTCCAGTGTGGCTTGGGGTGCCAGCAAGGAAATTGCTACTATAAAACTGAATTGCATTATGAGTAGTGGAAAGTAGTAATGTCAAATCACCAGATGATGAGGTTAATTTGGCTGCAGGTTTTAGTTGACCATTTTTACCTTGCAACAGAAAAGCGTGATCGTAGCCACCAACAGCTTTCTGATCTGCATCTTTTAAAAAGTCGGTAGCGATGACTTTTGCTTTTCTAAAATCGAAATGTGTTGCTTCAACTAAGGTCAATGGGCGGTTCGGAATGCCTTCTGTGCTGACTGGCAAATAGTAATCGGCAAACAGTTGTAACCGGTGTTGACGGGCATCAGTAATGCCTTCATCAAGATTAAAATAACTATGATTTGTTAAATTTAATGCGGTGTCTTGATCACATTTTGCTAAGAAATCAATGAATAATGCATTATCATCAGTTAAGCGATATTTTAGAGTAATCTGTAAATTACCGCTAAAGCCTTGATCGCCATCCGCAGAAAACAGAGATAAAATTGCTGTTTGTGTGGAGATGAGTTCAATTTTCCAACGGCGTTTGTCAAAGCCTACACCGCCATGAAGCGTGTGCTTATTATCTTGATTTTTCACTATTTTTTGTGTTTTTGCTGCCAAGCGGAATTGACCTTGATTGATACGATTAGCGAAACGTCCGATAGTAGCCCCTAAAAACGCTTGGTTTTCTGCTAACTTCGAGAGAGGGCAGCTACAAACTGTTTCACGAAGTTTGCCTTTTACTGGCACTAAAATGGATAAAATGGTCGCGCCCCAATCGGTTAATTGCACTTGCATTCCGTTTTTGTTTGTGAGTGTCACCAATTGATAGGGCAAGTTATCTGCGGCGATAATTTTTGTTGCAGTTAGCATAAATGAACCCCTTGTGAAGCGGTACAAACATAGAAATCTTCTTTTAAGCCTGTCTGTTTTTGATAGTTTTCGGCGATTATCTTACGCACAGACTCCACTTTTTCAAATGGTGCAATGGCGACAATACAACCTCCAAAACCGCCACCTGTCATTCTTGCACCGCCGCTATTGCCTATAGCTAGTTGAGCTAATTCCACCAAATAATCAATTTCCGGTACGGTGATTTCAAAATCATCACGCATAGATTCGTGTGATTGAGCCATTAATTCACCTAAATATTTGATATTGTTCTGTTTTAGAGCTTCAACTGCTTCCAATACTCTAGCATTTTCGGTAACAATATGTTTAGCTCGTTTATAAGCTAACGGGTCACGTTGTTCCAACTCTTTTCCGTAAGCATTAAAATGTGCCATACTCACATCTCTTAATGCCTTTACACCAAAAAACTTAGCTGCGGTTTCACATTGCTGACGGCGTGTATTATATTCACCATCAACCAGATCGTGTTTGACGTGAGAATTTATAATCATAATGGCTAAGTTATCCGGAATCGGTGTTGGAATTGTCTCTAAACTACGACAATCAATCATCATTGCGTTGTGTTGTTGTCCTAAGGCAGAAATAAGCTGATCCATATTACCGCATTGACAACCGACAAAAAGATTTTCTGCTTTTTGACCAATTAAGGCGAGCTGTGTATTAGTTAGTGGTAGATTTCCTAGTTGTTGGCAGAATTTGCCGGTTGCCACTTCCAATGCGGCGGATGAGCTTAACCCTGATGAAAGCGGAACATTACCGCTAATTACAATATCTGCTCCTTGTGTAAAATTAGGGCAGGCTTGCTGAATAAAATAGACAACGCCTCGAACATAATTACACCATTTCCGTTCACTCGGTTTAATTTCTTGCAACAATGAAAATTGATCCTGTTCATCTAAATCAGCGGCATAAACATTAAAATGATGATCATCTCGTGGTTTCCCACAAATTGAAGTGCCGTAATTAATGGCACAAGGCATAACGAAACCATCATTGTAGTCAGTATGTTCACCGATTAAATTTACTCTACCGGGTGCATAAACTTGCAATGTCGGTTGAGTGGTAAAACGTTCAATAAATACTTTTTTCGCAATTTCAATAGGTTGCATAAATTCCTCTCAATCAAATTTGGCTGTAATGGGTGGTGGATAATGCGGCTAGTCGAGCGGCTGCCTGTTCTGCGGTTAAATCACGTTGTGATTCAGCTAGCATTTCGTAACCAACCATAAATTTACGCACTGTTGCTGAACGCAACAGTGGTGGGTAAAAATGGGCGTGTAATTGCCAATGTTGCTGATCTTGATTAGTGAATGGCGCACCGTGAAAGCCCATTGAATAAGGGAAAGAGGTCATAAAAAGATTGTCATATTTTGTTGTTAATTGTTTTAAAGCAGTGGACAAATCACGGCTTTGTGAGTCGTTTAATTCCGTCATTCGAGCTACGTGAGCTTTAGGCAAGAGTAGTGTTTCAAATGGCCAAACTGCCCAAAACGGCACAACGGCAAGCCAATGTTCAGTTTCTACCACAATACGTTCTTTCCGTTCTAATTCCTGTTTTGCGTAATCGACTAATAACACAGAATGATGCTGCTGAAAATATTGACGTTGCATCTGATCTTCACGTGCGATTTCATTCGGTAAAAAACTGTTTGCCCAAATTTGGCCGTGTGGGTGAGGATTGGAACAACCCATTGCTGCCCCTTTGTTTTCAAAAATCTGTACCCACGGATAGGTTTCCCCTAATTCTTTAAGTTGTTGTTGCCACACTTGAATAACCTGAAAAATTTCTTGTTCAGTCAACAGCGGTAAGGTTTTGCTGTGATCTGGAGAGAAACAAACTACACGACTTTCACCGGTTGCTTGGCTAAATTGAAATAATGGATTAGTACTTATTGGTGGTGCTGGTGTTTCATTCAATAGTGCTGAAAAATCATTTTTGAAGACAAAAGGTTGGGTATATTGTGGATTTTGTTCACCCGTGATGCGTCTGTTTCCCGGACAAAGATAACAGCTTGGATCGTAACTTGGTTTTTGTTCATCTGTTGCTTTTTCCTGTTGACCTTGCCAAGGGCGTTTTGCTCGATGTGGTGAAACCAGCACATATTCGCCTTTTAATGGATTATAACGGCGATGTGGATGTTCTGTAGGATCAAAAATTTCGCTCATAAAGTATTCCTTGCTATCAAATGTAAACGGTTACAATTTAATGCGTAAGATACCAATTATTTTCGCAATAAACTGTTATCCAGATCACAAAAAGAACATATTTTTAGTACGATGTATCTATTTAGCGTTATTATTTACGAAAATAATGTAACAAAGATTGGTATAGGATAAAAATATGGTAACAATTCGCGATGTAGCTAAAGTAGCTGGGGTCTCAGTTGCAACGGTTTCTCGTGTACTCAATGATCATCCAAGTATTAGCGAAAAAGCAAAAAATAAAGTATTACAAGCAGTTGCAGAATTAAACTATCAACCGAATGCAAATGCTCAGGCCTTAGCATCACACGCTGTAGATACTATTGGTGTTGTTGTAACAGATGTAACAGATCCGTTTTTTGCTATTTTAGTGAAATCTATAGATCAAGTGGCGGAAAGTTATCAGAAAAATATTTTGATTGGTATGGGATACCACAATGCGGATAAAGAGCGCAAAGCGATTGATAACCTGCTACGAAAACGTTGCACCTGCTTGGTAATACACGCAAAAGCCTTATCAGATGAGGAGTTGTCTTCATATTTAACGGCGATTAAAGGAATGGTAATTATTAATCGTATTGTTCCTGGATTCGAGAACCGCTGTATAGGTTTAGACAATGTCAAAGGAACAGAAATCGCTACTGAAACATTAATTCGGAGTGGACATCGTTGTATTGGTTACATCGGTTCTAATCATCCGATACACGATGAAACTGATAGACTACAAGGTTATTTAAATACATTGCAAAAATATAAAATTCCTATCCGAGAATTAGCAATTACAAAAAGCTCACCGAATTTTGAAGGAGGAGAGGAGGCAATGATTAATTTATTAAGTTATAACAGTGACTTAACTGCAGTTGTTGCCTATAACGATTCAATGGCAGCAGGTGCAATGTCGGTATTGAGTGAAAACGGTATTATTGTGCCTAAAGATTTTTCTTTAATTGGTTTTGATGATATGCCGATAGCTAATCATTTAATTCCTAAATTAACCACCATACGTTATCCTATTGATTTAATGGCAAATTATGCTGGTAAGTTAGCATTAAGTTTAGCTAATAATGATATTGAACTGCCGGAACCGATACAATTTAATCCAACTTTGGTAAGGCGTTTTTCTGTTGAAAGATGTATAAAATAAAAAAATTGTAATTAAGTTACATTTTTGTGAAACCGATCACATCAAATATTAAAAAAAATCTGTATGCTATTTGAAGTTATATTTCTGCAATAGCGGTATGGAAAGATAACCGACAGTTGATAACGATAGTTTTGACTGTATAAATAAAGAGTGAGCTGCTCTTAAGATTATGAATTTCCAGTAAATTTAATAGGAGATGTGTATTATGAAGAAAATTGTACTTAGTGCGATTGCATTATCATTAGGCTTAGGATTAAGCACTATGGCGCAGGCAAAAGATGTTCGTATCGGTGTAACCATTTACAAATATGACGATAATTTTATGTCTTTGATGCGTAAAGAAATCAATAAAGATGCTGAAAAAGTGGAAGGCATTAAATTATTGATGAATGACTCACAGAATGCACAATCTATTCAAAACGATCAAATTGATGTTTTACTTTCTAAAGGCGTAAAAGCATTGGCGATTAATTTGGTTGATCCGTCTGCTGCTCCAACAGTGATTAATAAAGCGAAAGGTTTGAATGTGCCGATTGTTTTCTTCAATAAAGATCCTGGTCAAAAAGCAATTGACAGTTATGATGCGGCCTACTATGTAGGAACTGATCCAAAAGAATCAGGTATTATCCAAGGTGATTTGATTGCAAAACAGTGGAATGCACATCCAGAATGGGACTTAAATAAAGATGGTAAAATCCAATTCGCTTTATTAAAAGGTGAACCGGGACATCCTGATGCGGAGGCTCGTACAAAATATGTGGTTGAAGAATTAAATGCAAAAGGTATTCCAACCGAACAACTCTTCTTGGATACCGGTATGTGGGATGCCGCAATGGCGAAAGATAAAACTGATGCTTGGTTGTCCAGTTCAAAAGCTAACGATATTGAAGTGATCATCTCCAATAATGATGGTATGGCGATGGGAGCATTAGAAGCAACAAAAGCACATGGTAAAAAATTACCGATTTATGGTGTGGATGCATTACCTGAAGTGCTTCAACTTATCAAAAAAGGCGAAATTGCTGGTACTGTCTTGAATGATGGTGTTGGTCAAGCTCAAGCAGTTGTTGATTTGTCCAGCAACTTAGCTAAAGGCAAAGAAGCGACAGAGGGAACACAATGGAAATTAGAAAAACGCGTTGTTCGTATTCCTTATGTAGGTGTCGATCAAGAAAATTTAAGTGATTTCTTAAAATAATATCTGATTACCAGATCGTGGGGGAGCAATCCCCCTCTTTCCTGCTTTGGGGTTGAATATGGTAGTACAAGCCGAAACAAATAGCAGTCAAGTGCTGCTAGAAATGAAAAATGTCAGCAAATCATTTCCCGGTGTGAAAGCACTTGACCACGCCAATTTAACAGTTCACGCACATTCCGTTCACGCATTAATGGGCGAGAATGGTGCGGGAAAATCCACATTATTAAAATGTTTATTTGGAATTTATGCAAAAGACGAAGGTGAAATTCTCTATTTAGGAAAAGAGGTTAATTTCCGTACTTCAAAAGAAGCTCTTGAAAATGGGATTTCGATGGTACATCAAGAATTAAATCTTGTTCGTCAAAGAAGTGTAATGGATAACCTCTGGTTGGGGCGTTATCCGTTAAATGGTTTCTTAGTGGATCACGGAAAAATGTATCGTGATACAAAAGCGATCTTTGATGAATTGGATATTGATATTGATCCGAAAGAGAAAGTTGCTAACTTATCTGTTTCACAGATGCAAATGATTGAAATTGCAAAAGCTTTCTCTTATAACGCTAAAATTGTCATTATGGATGAGCCAACTTCCTCATTGTCGGAAAAAGAGGTAGAACATCTATTTAAAATTATTGCCAAGCTAAAAGATCGCGGTTGTGGCATTATCTATATTTCTCACAAAATGGATGAAATTTTTAAGATTTGTGATGAAGTGACCATTTTACGTGATGGAAAATGGGTCAATACCGTCAAAATTAAAGATACTAATATGGATCAATTAGTAACGATGATGGTTGGTCGCGAATTAACCCAGCGTTTCCCTGAAAAACGCAATGTGCCGAAAGAAACCATTCTTACTGTTGAACACCTAACGGCAAAAAATCAACCGTCTATCCAAGATATCAGTTTTGAACTTCGTAAAGGTGAAATTTTAGGTATTGCCGGTTTGGTGGGCGCAAAACGAACTGATATTGTTGAAACTATTTTTGGTATTCGTGAAAGAGCGCGCGGAACGATCAAACTGCACGGCAAAGAGATGCGCAATAAAAGTGCATTGGAGGCGATTAATAACGGTTTTGCCTTAATCACAGAAGAACGCCGTTCAACAGGGATTTATGCTAATTTAAGTATCGAATTTAACTCATTGATTTCTAATATGAAATCGTATCTAGGTAAATTAGGTCTTCTCAGCACCGCAAAGATGAAAAGCGATACACAATGGGTAATTGATTCGATGAATGTGAAAACACCATCACATCGTACCAATATCGGTTCATTATCAGGCGGTAATCAACAAAAAGTGATTATCGGGCGCTGGTTATTAACACAACCGGAAATTCTAATGATGGATGAACCGACACGCGGTATTGATGTCGGTGCGAAATTTGAAATTTACCAATTAATGATGCAATTAGCAGAGAAAGATAAAGGTATCATTATGATCTCTTCCGAAATGCCGGAGTTGCTCGGAGTAACGGATAGAATTTTAGTGATGAGTAATGGTCGGGTAGCAGGGATTGTCGAAACGGCAAAAACCTCGCAAGAACAGATTTTGCAACTTGCAGCAAAATATTTATAAGTTGATAAAAGGATTGAATTATGGCTGGTATTCAACAAAAAAAATCACTTGATTTTATGAAACAAAATGCGATTTATTTTGTTCTTTTAATCTTGTTAGGGGTGATCGTTTCACAAGATGATACCTTTTTAAGTTTACTGAACTTCAGTAATATTTTGACACAATCATCCGTGCGTTTAATTATTGCATTGGGGATGGCAGGTATTTTGATTACACAAGGTACGGATTTATCCGCCGGTCGTCAGGTTGGATTGGCAGCGGTGGTTTCCGCAACAATGTTACAAGCGTTGGATAATACTAATCGTGTGTTCCCTGATCTTGCCGAAATGCCAATTCCTGTTGTGATTTTAATTGTTTGTGCTATCGGTGCAGTTATCGGAATGATTAACGGCTTAATCGTCGCCTATCTGAATGTAACACCGTTTATTGCGACTTTAGGAACGATGATTATCGTCTATGGTGCAAACTCACTTTACTATGATGCGGTTGGCTCTTCTCCGATCGCCGGTTTCAGCAAATCTTTCTCTGAATTTACCCAAGGTTTCTTCCAACTTGGCGATTTCAGACTCTCCTACATCACCATTTATGCTGCAATCGCTGCATTTTTTGTCTGGGTCGTGTGGAATAAAACACGCTTTGGTAAAAATATGTTTGCGATCGGCGGTAATCCGGAAGCGGCGCGCGTGTCCGGTGTAAACGTTGCGCGTAACTTAATTTTCGTTTATGTACTTGCCGGTGCATTTTACGGTTTTGCCGGAATGTTGGAAGGTGGTCGTATCGGTAGTGCGACTAATAACCTCGGCTTTATGTATGAATTGGATGCTATCGCCGCTTGCGTGGTTGGTGGTGTATCTTTTGCCGGCGGGGTTGGTACAGTTATCGGCGTAATCACCGGTGTAATCATCTTCACTGTTATCAACTATGGTTTAACCTACATCGGCGTAAACCCATATTGGCAATATATTATCAAAGGTACCATCATTATCCTTGCGGTAGCAATAGATTCTTTGAAATATGCGAAGAAGAAATAGTCTTTCTTCCACAAGTTATAATAAAGCCGCATCGACTAGATGCGGTTTTTTGTCTTGAATATATAACCTAACTACAACATATAAGAAAAAAATATTCAAAGCATAAAAAGCCCCATATTCATATATTATGGGGCAAGTGATCTGACCCC
>NZ_JPXY01000038.1:0-11360 GCF_000771895.1 Gallibacterium genomosp. 2 | reverse complement strand
TAATTTATTTTTTAATTGCTTATTTTTAAACCAAAACTACCACAACCTTGTACCATGATGAATTGCAATCGTATTGTCTGTAATAATAAACTTACCTTTGTCACCCCTTCTTGGTAAGAAATAATCATATGGGAAGAAATACATCCCATCATTTAATTCAAATGATTGACCATTTAGTTTTACCTTATAATGTAATTCTGTCATCCTGGAGCAAATTCTTGTATTTGCTATAGTACGATAGCCATCTCTAAAAGGCGTTACTTTATACCAAGATAAGACCTTTCCTATCCAAGGGTGACAAGGTTTTGCTCCAGCTAATCCTATTGAAATTAACCTTTTAGCCTCTACACATCCAAAACATTGATAATTTAATAAAGGTTCTAATGGTTTGATTAGTTCCATATCAGTATCAAGATAAATTCCACCTTCGTAATAAAGTGCATGTAATCTTGCCACATCAGATACCATAGCCCATTTCTTTTGTTGAAATGCCTGTTGTGCGAAAGGATAAAGTTCAATGGGAAAATTTTCTTCATTCCATAACTTTAATGTAAATCCATTTTGAGTATGCCAACTGTCTATACAACGTTTAACAATATCAGGATATCTCCCCCCCCCCAAACCAACAATAATGTAAAACTTTTGGAATATTTTCTGATGTAGGAATTGATTCAGGTAGGTAATTCAATAATAACTTTTTAACGTTTTTATTATCGCGATATAATAAAAAATGCCGATATAAATCAAAATAAAATTGACTCTGTTGGATAAAATTATCAAAAACCATCAAGATACTCCTTATTCACATTCACAATATATCATATCAGCAATAACTCTAACTGAGTAAACCCCCAGTCAAAAAACATTTTTTTTACATCATTTTCATCATCAAAAGGTGCTGTGCAATAAGCAATTTGCTTATCATTATTCTTGGCTATTGTTACTTGTGGAAGCAATGATTGCACTCGGCGTGCTATTGCCTTTCCAGAATCAATAAAGAAAGAAATTTGCGGTAGGCACGCCTTCAATTCCGCTTTCAATAAAGGAAAATGAGTGCAACCCAACACCACTGTATCCATTTCATATTCATAATGCCATTCGGCAACTGCTCTCTTAATTGCAAGATAATCGACTTTTTTGCCGTGCAATTTTTGTTCCGCTATTTCAACTAAATCGGTTGAACCTAAACGTCTTACCTCGCAATTTTTTGCATATTGTTGAATTAAATCATCTACATAAGGGCGTGTAATCGTGCCTTTAGTTGCCAGTAAACCTATCACTTTCGTTTGCGTTTTTTCTGCTGCCGGTTTAATTGCTGGAACAGTTCCTACAATTGGACAATTAAAAGCAGCTCTCATTGCTGGCAAAACTATTGTACTGGCGGTATTACAAGCAATAACAATCAAGTCGATTTGTTGGTTTATAGCAATTTTTTGGCAAATTTCAACACATCGTTTTTCCAGCAGTTTTCCCGGTTTTTCTGAATAAGGAAAGCAAGCATTATCCAAGCAATAAAGATAATTATAATTGGGTAATAATGCTTTTACTTCACGGTAGACACTTAATCCGCCGACACCGGAATCAAAAAATAGAATTGTTGGATTTTTTGTCATAATTTAGATAATTTTTATAAGTTTGTGATTTGTTGTGCTTTAATTAATTTTATCAAAATAACTTCACGACAAATGGCATTTGAAAGGAAATGGAAGCATTATCCGCCATAAAATAGACTGATTCAACCAATAAACAGATTTCTCTTAAACATTCAGATATTTAAGTTTTCGCCAAAAATCTTTTAGGAAAAGTTCACTCACAAAAAAGGGGCGCTGCTGTAAACTCAATGTTGAACAACGAGCATAATGCTGATGATTCGCTCCCCATTTTATTTCGGTTCGTTGTACATTTTGTTGAAACAGCCAGGACCCCAACGGCATTTTTCCTAATCGGTAAATTTTCTCACTATAAAATGCAAATGTATATTCCGGAATAAAAGTTCTGGCAAAAATCCATTCCTGTCCATCGCCAATTAACACAACTTCCCTCAACCAACATTTATCACTATCACAATGAAATCCTATCTGTTGTTCTTGTGATGTAACTATCCATCCTTCAAACACAGGAAATACATTAAGCTTGCGGCATTTTTGTTTTAATGCTGCAGTCAACGAACCATGCAGAGATAACCAATTTCGATACATCGGCTTTAATCCTGAAAAATCAGATTGCCAGTGTAGTTCACGTAAGTATTGACGATATAAAGAATAATTATGCATTGGAATATTCTATCTTTTGATCTAACCAGCGATGAATTAACTGTTCTATATTGGGAGAATTTATTTGCATTAGCTGATTTACACACCGTTGCACTGCTGGTAATAATCGTCTGTTGCGCACTAAATTAGCCACTTTAAACTCTGCAACACCTGTTTGTTTAACCCCCAATACTTCTCCTGGACCTCTAATTTCTAAATCTTTTTCCGCAATAGCAAAACCATCATTGCTACTACGCATAATATCTAAACGCTGTCGTGAAATTTTACCTAAAGGTGTTTTATAAAGCAGTACACAAAAAGATTCAACATTCCCTCGACCAACGCGTCCGCGCAATTGATGAAGTTGTGATAATCCCAGCCTTTCTGCATTTTCAATAATCATCAAACTCGCATTTGGCACATCAACTCCTACCTCAATCACAGTTGTTGCCACCAACACATCAATTTCACCTGTTTTGAAAATATCCATCATATTCTGTTTTTCTTGCGACTTCATTCTTCCATGAACTAATCCAATCTCAAGTGTTGGCAATGTTTTTCGCAAATCCTCTGCCAAGGCTTCCGCAGCTTGAGCTTCCAATACTTCAGACTCATCAATCAAAGTACAAACCCAATAAACTTGCCGTTTATCCACAGTACAAGCGTGAAACACTCGCTGAACCAATTCATCTCTCCGCTCCTCTGCAATTGCTACAGTTTTAATCGGTGTTCTTCCTGGTGGCAATTCATCAATCACAGAAATATCTAAATCAGCATATGCCGTCATTGCTAAGGTACGAGGAATTGGCGTTGCCGTCATAATCAGTTGATGCGGATACAATCCATTCTTTGCGCCTTTTTCACGCAACAATAACCGTTGTTCAACGCCGAAACGGTGCTGTTCATCAATGATCACCAACGCTAACGAATGAAACTCCACTTGCTCCTGAAATAAAGCGTGCGTGCCAATAACCACTTGCGTTTCACCACATTGAATCTGTGCCAATGACTGCTGTCGTTTTTTGCCTTTTACCTTACCTGCCAACCAACCGACCTTAATGCCAAACGGTTCCAGCCAATGAGAAAAATTATGCAAATGCTGTTCTGCAAGAATTTCCGTTGGAGCCATAATCGCCACCTGTTGCTGATTATCCAACGCCACTAAAGAAGCCAATAATGCCACTACCGTTTTTCCGGAACCAACATCGCCTTGAATTAAACGCATCATCGGTTGAGATCGTTGCAGATCCTGCTCAATCTCTTCTACTACTCGTAATTGTGCTTTTGTTGGGGTAAATGGCAACGTTGCCAAGAATTGTTGCTTGATATTGCTATGATAACGTAACGCAATCGCTGAGTTCTGTTGTGCATCTTGCTTACTTTTTTGCATTGCTAAATTGTGAGCCAATAACTCCTCAAATGCCAAGCGCTGTTGTGCTGGATGTTCCCCTTTTTCCAAAATTGCTGATAATGTGCCAGCCGGAGGTCGATGTAAAAACTGCACTGCACTTTTCAAATCATACCCACTAGGATTAAATTCTGTAGGGAGCAACTCTTTAATAGTGGCTTTATCCAATAATGCCAATGCTTGCTCAGTTAATTTACGCCAAGATGCTTGCTTTAATCCCTCTGTTGAAGGGTAAATCGGAGTTAAATTTTCATCTAGTGTCAAAGGTTCATTATGATGAATAATACGATATTCAGGGTGATGCATTTCCGCCATAAATCGTCCACGCCTAATTTCTCCAAATGCCTTCACTCTGACACCATTCGAAAAACTGTTCCTCATCCCAGCATTAAAATTAAAAAAGCGCAACATAACTTTTGATGAGCCATCAGAAAGAGAGACAGTTAGCATTGGGCGGCGACCAAACTGCACTTCACACGTCTGCACAATCCCCTCTATTGTGGCATAACTATTCGGACGCAAATCAACAATTGGGGTAATGTGGGTACGATCTTCGTAACGCAATGGAAAATGAAATAATAGATCCTGAACAGAATGAATTCCCAAACGGGATAACCTTTCCGACATTGCCACACCAACGCCGGAAAGAACAGTAAGAGGCAAATGATCAAGTAATGTTTCTGCTTGCATTATTCATTAATGTTGCGGAAAACTTCAACGACACCGGATACCGCACTGATTTTACGGATAATTGAAGCCAAATGCATTTTATCTTTCGCTGTCAAAACAACAAAGACCTGATAAACACGCCCATCACGTTCTTCTGTCCAGATACTTTGAATATTGCTGCCAGCCGAAGTAATAGCTGAGGTTAAATTCGCAAAAGCACCATGCTGATTTAGCATTTCAATACGCAATTCTGCTTCAAACTCTACGCTGTTTTCGCTCTTTTCCCACTCTACCGGCATATAGTGATCCGCATTTTCTTCACGGTGTCGAATATTAGCACAATATTCATGGTGAATTACTAATCCCTTACCCGGGCTAACATAAGCCACGATCGGATCTCCTGGAATCGGATGGCAACATTTTGCAAAATTAATCAACAAACCATCAACACCTTTGATTAAAACACCACTTTCGGTCTCTTTATAAGTGTTATTACTCAAATCACCATCGGTATCAATTTCTAATTTCTCACCTAATAAGCGATGTGCAATGACTACGCTAATTTGATTACCTAAACCAATTTCCGCTAATAGATCATCTAAACTATTTAACTTTAATTCCGCCAACAATGCTGAAATGTTATTACTATCAATATCTTCCAGTTTCGTTGGTGATAATGCGTGGAATAATTGCCTTTTTCCGAGCATAATCGCTTCATCACGGCGCAAAGATTTCAATGTTTGACGAATTTTTGAGCGTGCTTTTGCCGTTACTACAAAATTTAACCAAGTTGCACTAGGACGTGCAGAAGGTGCGGTAATAATTTCTACAGTTTGACCGGATTGCAACGCTTGAGAAAGTGCATAAGGCTGACGATCGACTCTTGCACCGATACAGGTTTGACCAATATCGGTATGCACTGCATAAGCAAAATCAACCGGCGTTGCTCCTGCCGGCAACTCCACAATACGACCTTTGGGAGTAAAAACATAAATTTCATCTGGGAAAAGATCCGACTTCACACTCTCAATAAATTCAAATGAATTTCCGGCACTTTGTTGCAATTCAATCAAACTCTGCAACCAACGCTGCGCTCGAATTTGTACGGTGGTACTATCATTCTTGCCACCTTGCTTATAAATCCAATGTGCTGCCACCCCCATTTCCGCCATCTGATCCATATCTTCAGTACGAATTTGTACCTCAACCGGCACCCCATGTGGCCCGATCATTGATGTATGCAGAGATTGATAGCCGTTCGCTTTCGGCACAGCAATATAATCTTTAACACGACCAGGACGCGGTTTATACAAACTGTGCATTTGCCCTAACACGCGGTAACAGGTGTCCACGTCCGAAACAACAGCTCGAAATGCATAAATATCCATAATTGAATGAAAACGCTGCTCTTTCATTTTCATTTTTTGATAAATGGAATAGAGATGTTTTTCACGTCCAAACACACGAGCATGAATTCCGACATCATCCAAACGCCCCTTAATTTCATCGGTAATACGTTGAATCATCTCTTTACGATTACCGCGCGCATTTTGAATAACTTTTTGCAATACTTGATAACGATGAGGATGTAATGCCTCAAAACCTAAATCTTCCAACTCGTTCTTAATATGCTCAATACCTAAACGGTGTGCTAACGGACTATAAATTTCCAATGTTTCCTTAGCAATACGGCGACGTTTATCCGGACGCAATGCCCCGAGTGTACGCATATTATGGGTTCGGTCTGCCAATTTGATGAGAATGACACGAATATCCTGTGTCATTGCTAAAATCATTTTGCGGAAGTTCTCCGCTTCAGCTTCTTTGCGAGTTCTAAATTTTAATTTATCTAATTTAGATACTCCCTCAACGATTTCCGCCACACTTTTACCAAACTCTGCGGTTAATTCTTCTTCAGTATAAGGAGTATCTTCAATCACATCGTGCAATAGTGCCGCCATTACCGCCTCGTGATCCAATCTCATTTCAGCAATAATAGAAGCCACTGCAACCGGATGGGTAATATAAGGTTCACCACTGGAACGAGTCTGACCTTCGTGAGCATCACGCGCAATCACAAACGCACGTTTAACTAACTCAATTTGATCATCAGGTAAATAACTTTTAATTATTGTATGTAAACTCTCAAATAAATACATAACTCGTTCTTCAGCAATAGATTTAATAATAGTGATTATTCCACATCTGCCAATAAAGACACTGCTTGTAATTCAGCGTGTTCTTGTTCTAATGCATCGTGACGTTCTTGAGCATCCATAATATCGTTATTGATCAATCCTTTTTCAATTTCACGCAATGCAATAACGGTCGGTTTATCATTTTCTTCTGGAACCAACGGTTCACGGACGTGAAGTTGCAACTCTCTCGCACGACGAGCGGCGGTTAAAATTAAATCAAAACGGTTTCCGATTTTTTCTACTGCATCTTGTACGGTTACGCGTGCCATATTTTTCTCCAAAACTAAATTGTTTACTATTCAACCAATAAAAAGGTTACGTATAATACTAAAGCTGTTCCGATTTCGCCAGTAATTGTGAAATTAATAATTGATGACGTTGAACTTGTCGCTCAACCCGCAATTTTTCTGCTTTTAAAATCACCTTAATCTCACTCAATGCCTGATCAAAATCATCATTAATGATTAAATAATCATATTCATCATAATGGCTAATTTCACTGATCGCTTTTTGCATTCTTGCAGCAATCACTTCTTTTGAATCCTGCCCACGTCCGATCAAACGTCTCTCCAATTCTTGAAGTGACGGCGGCAAAATAAAAATACTTTTAGCTGTTGGTACTTTTTTTCTAACTTGTTGCGCCCCTTGCCAATCAATATCCAAAAAAACATCAATCCCTTGTTTTAATGAACGCTCAATCATCGGCAATGAAGTACCGTAATAATTTCCGAAGACTTCCGCATATTCTAAAAAAGCATCTTCCGCAATTAATCGCTCGAATTCTTTATGATCAACAAAATAATAATGTTTTCCATGCTCCTCATTCGGACGCGGTTGACGCGTAGTATGCGAAATGGAAACCTGCATTTCATAGCTTGGCTGTTGCTGCAATAGTGCAGAAATTAGCGAAGATTTCCCTGCACCGCTCGGCGCAGATACAATATATAAATTTCCTAATGGCATAAAAATTTCTCTATCCTGGCAAAGAACGTTATCTTATCACCTTTATCAATAAAACGTCTCTTTTTTGCTTTATTTTTTAACAATTATGTAACAGTTGGAATCACTTCAATAAAAAAGGCTTTAATGCCACTTAAAATATGGTTGACCGCAATTGCCGCCAAAATCAAGCCCATCACGCGACTAATAATTGCGGCACCGGTTGTACCGATTAGACGTTGAATCCTATTTGCGGCTATCAATAATAAATAGGTAATCAACAGCACTAACGCCATAATGGCTGCCGTTACAATCTGATCCGCAAAACTGAAACGATGGTTATCGGTTAATAACACAATCGCCATCATTGCACCGGGCGAAGCAATGGACGGCACTGCCAATGGATAAACCGCTAATTCATTGATATTTGAAGACAAACGCATCTCCTGTTCCGCTTTGCCTTCACTAAACACCATCGTTAACGCAAAAAGCAACAGCACCAAGCCGCCGGCAACCTGAAATGCCGTTAAAGGAATTTGCATCGCCTCCAATAAAAATTGGCCTGTAATCAAAAAGAAAAACAAAATTCCTGTCGCAATAAGTACCGCATTTCTTGCTATTTTCTTTCGATCTGTCGCCGACAGCCCGATAGTTTTGGTAAGATACACAGGAACTGAGCCGATAGGATCGATTACGGCCCATAAAACAACAAACTGTACTAAAAAAGAATCAAACATTCGGCCATCCTAAACTGAAAAATAATAAAATTTATCAAGAGCATATCGAAAAATGTTAATTTTTACAAATTTGACCCTTAAACGCGGAATTACAACATTATTAGAAAACGCCAATGCCACCATCACACCCGGTCAGAAAGTCGGACTTGTCGGCAAAAACGGGTGTGGGAAATCCTCGCTATTTTCACTGATCAAAGGCGAATTGCTCCCCGAACAAGGCGATGTCACCTATCCGAACAGCTGGCAAATCAGTTGGGTTAATCAGGAAACGCCGGCATTGGAAATTTCTGCTTTGGATTATACCATTCAAGGTGATCGTGAATATACACAATTACAACAACAATTAGCCCTTGCCAATCAGCAAAATGATGGTTATCGCATTGCTGCTATTCATTCTCAACTGGATGCTATCGATGCTTGGACAATTCAATCCCGCGCTTCTACATTGTTGCACGGCTTAGGTTTTGAAGAATCACAGCTCAGTCTGCCGGTAAAATCATTTTCCGGTGGTTGGCGAATGCGTCTGAATTTGGCTCAAGCGCTGCTTTGCCGTTCAGATTTACTCCTACTTGATGAACCGACCAACCATTTGGATTTAGATGCCGTTATTTGGCTGGAAAGTTGGCTGAAAAGTTATTCAGGCACATTAGTTTTAATTTCTCACGATCGCGATTTTCTCGATCCGATCATTAATAAAGTTATCCATATAGAACAACACCAACTATTTGAATACACTGGAAATTATTCAAATTTTGAAATAATGCGTGCTTCAAAACTTGCCCAACAGAATGCACTCTACCAACAACAGCAACAAAAAATTGCACATCTGCAAAAATTTATTGATCGCTTTAAAGCAAAAGCCACCAAAGCTAAGCAGGCACAAAGTCGAATTAAAGCACTGGAACGAATGGAAAAAATCGCTCCGGCTCATATCGACAATCCGTTTTCATTCCATTTTCCACGACCGGAATATCTGCCTAATCCATTGTTATCAATGGAAAAAGTGAGTGCCGGTTATGGCGAACATCTGGTTTTACAGCAGATTAAACTGAATTTAGTGCCCGGTTCACGCATCGGCTTATTAGGGAAAAACGGTGCCGGGAAATCGACTCTGATTAAATTATTAGCCGGAGAACTTGCACCACAATCAGGTGTTGTGCAATTAGCCAAAGGTGTACAGCTCGGTTACTTCGCCCAGCATCAACTCGATATTTTACGTGCTGAAGAGAGTCCTTTATGGCATTTACAACGTTTAGCACCGACCAAAACGGAACAGGAATTGAGGGATTATCTCGGTGGTTTTGCTTTTCACGGCGATAAAGTCAAACAGGCAATCGCTTCTTTTTCCGGTGGTGAAAAAGCACGTTTGGTTTTGGCATTAATCGTGTGGCAACGACCGAATTTGTTGCTGCTTGATGAACCGACCAACCATTTGGATTTGGATATGCGTCAAGCTCTTACTGAAGCATTAATGGATTACGAAGGTTCGTTAGTGGTGGTATCGCACGATCGTCATTTGTTACGCAATACCGTCAGTGAATTCTATTTGGTACACGATAAAAAAGTTGAAGCGTTTGACGGCGATTTGGAAGATTATCAAAAATGGTTGTTAACATTAGAATCGGATGCTGATCAGCAAGTGATGACTTCCGAAACTAATAAGGAAAATGAATTTCTTCAACGAAAGGAACAAAAACGGCGTGAAGCGGAATTACGCGAAAAAACAGCGCCGATTAGAAAAGCAATTCAACAGCTTGAAAAAAGTATGCAGCAATATTCAACAACACTGGCGCAAATAGAAACGCAATTAGCGGATAACGACCTTTATCTTGCTGAAAATAAAGAAAAATTAACAACATTATTAGCAGATCAGGCAGAATTAAAGAAAAAGCTCGAACAGGTCGAAAATGATTGGTTGACGCAACAGGAATTATTGGAAGATTTTCAGTTGGAGGGATAGTTTTCGGTGTAAAGATGGGCATTCTTATGCCCATACGTCGCATGACAGACGAATATGGAAATTCTCATATGGTTATTGATGAAACCCTACGTGGCAGAATGGAAACGAAACTCATCTCTAAGATTTTATCGTTCGAAATTAAATAGTCCCATTTTTTCGTGGAAGCGTGTCGAATCGTATCCACGCTTCCCGATTTGGGAGGTTTGTTATTCCATCAAAGCATATTGTGTGTTCAGTAGGTTTTGATAGGCTAACAAGCCAAACGTTCTTTGACAACCAAATAAAGGCAATCGAATACGTTTCGGTAAGAAAAGAGCTGATGAACTAACACGCCATGACCTACAAAATTAGTGAGCGATTCATGTTAGTAATTCGAAAGTAATCTTTAGCAGGATTGCTGCCATGACTTTCTTATCGTGATAATGATACTCCCGTATAGCCATAGTCCGAGCGTTAGAAGCGTCACAGGCAATGGGTACGGCTACATGAGAACCATGCAGAAGTGAAATTCCTGTGAGCTTTGCTAGAGCTGTTCGATTGCTAAGATATTCTTCTCTTGTCAGTGTATTATTATAAAACTATTTGATATAATTATAGGTGAATATTGGAGTTTTCCTAGCCTATAATTGGGAAAGGAGTAATAATGATAACGGTCACAAAAAAGGATTTAGTTGAGCTAGGATATGGAACTTCTTTTCGTACAGAGATTTTTTGTAAAACATCCCATGGAATACGGGCAAAGTCAGCAGTCATGCCATCAATTGAAGTCACCGCGCGAATCCCCACCGTGTAATCGTAAGTACGACCATCTCCAACAATCTAACGATTTTTTTACTGGGAAGTTATCCAGGGAGAAGTATGCTCAAAATGCCTTACACCCAAAATTTATTCCTCAATATTTTTGAACAGTGAATGTTTGAAGTAACTTTTTAGTCAAAATCAGTTGATAGGGATATTAGTGATACATATTTCAATAAAATGTGCCAAAGAATTAAAGCTATGAATTATTCAGGAATAAATATGCGGCAAGGTATTCTTAAATAAACTGTCAATTTGATAGCGGGAACAAATAATTAGATGTCCTTTTTTAGGAGGGCTTAGTTTTTTGTACCCAGTTTAAGAATACCTTTATCATGTGATTCTAAAGTATCCAGAGAATATCTGTATGCTTTGTATACCTATGGTTATGCATAAAAA